>CAXTEW010000046.1:0-7319 GCA_964243175.1 uncultured Acidobacteriaceae bacterium | reverse complement strand
GAGCAGCCGCACTGGGTCACGCCGCTGGTCACCGTCACCCCGCGCCTGGAGCAGGAACTCCGCACCGACTTCCTGTCCGAGCCGCAGACCAACAGGACGCGCTTGTGGAACTTCGGCAATGGCAAGGGGCTGGAAATCATCCCGACCCGCCGTATCGAGCTGCTCTTCAACGTGCCGCCCTACCTGCAGCACAACTCCACTGCCAAGGATGGTTTCGGCGATGTGACGTTCAACTCCAAGTTCCGGGTGTTTGCACGGAACGAGGAGCACGGCAACGCCATCTTCACCATCTTTGTGGGCGCCAGCATCCCCACCGGCTCCCGAACCAACGGTGCCCGGAATGCCACCGTGACCCCGACGCTCGCGGGCGGCAAGGGCTTCGGCAAGTTCGACGTCCAGTCCACCGTAGGCGCGACCCTGCCGGTCCGGAATGGCAATGGCAATGGCCGGCCGATCGCCTGGAATACGACGGTCCAGTTCCACCAGGATCCGCACTGGTGGCCAGAGATCGAGAGCAACTACATCTACAACAAGGGTGGCGACAATGACGGGAAGATGTCGGAGTACATCACCCCCGGCATCGTTTCCCGCTGGAAGCTGCACAACCGCGTCGGCGTCACGCTGGGCGCGGGCATCCAGCTGGCTACGAGCAGCTACCACACCTACAACCACAACGTGGTGATGTCGGCACGGCTGCCGTTCTAGGCAGGCCTCGGCTGTGCGCAGCAATCGGGAAGCGGCACCGGCGATAATGGAGCGCAATGGCTGCTGCTTCAACATCGCCCGCTGCCCGCTTGTGGGATTGCCTCGTGATCGGTGCAGGGCCGGCAGGCTGCGCGGCAGCCTATGATCTCGCTGTCGCCGGGCGGCAGGTGCTGCTGGTCGACAAAGCCGTCTTTCCTCGGGGCAAGGCCTGTGCCGGCGGCCTGACGATGAAAGCCGTTCGAGCACTCCGCTACCCAATCGACCCGGTGGTGCGCCGCTGGGTCAGCAGCATCGTGCTTGAGGAAGCAGGCCTCCAGGAACCAGGCCTCCAGGAAGCCGGCCAGCCGGCTGGGCCGTCGGGTGGAGCACGGTCCCTCACCGTCGGGCGACGGACGCCGGTCTGCGCCATGACCCTGCGGGAGGAACTGGACAGCTTCTGCCTGGCCCGGACCATGGAGCGGGGCGCGGTCTTCCAGCGTATCGCCGCCATCGCCGCCATTGAGCCGCAGGGGGATCGCGTTTTTGTCCGGCTGCAGGACGGCGGCCAGTTGCAGGCGCGCTTTGTGGTTGGCGCGGATGGCGTGCACAGCCGGGTTCGTGCGCTCACCGCGTCCGCAGACGCCTCCTGGTTTCGCAGCGGTTTCGCCATCGAGTGCAACGTCCCCTACCTCGCAGGCGAGCAGTGGCCGCTCACCTTTGATTTCGCTCCAGTCAAGCGCGGGTATGGCTGGCTCTTCCCACGAGACGCGCATGTCAATGTCGGCCTGTACGTGGAGCAGCACGGTGCCCCGGCCGACACGGTGGACCGCGCTGCCCTGGACCGCTACATCGCCAGCCGCTTTGGCGCGGGCCGGTTATGCAGCAAGCCCGTGGGGCAGTTTCTTGGGCTGGGAGCGGCCCGTTACCAGCCGGCACCCGGGACGCAGGTGCTGCTGGCCGGGGATGCGGCTGGTTTTGTCGACCCGCTCACCGGCGAAGGTATCTATGGCGCGATCCGCAGCGGCCAGGCGGCAGCAGCGGCGATCGATGCCGCGCTCGGCGGCGGAGGGCACTCGGGGCATAGTCGGCTGGAACCGGGCATGCCGCCGGGGCAGGGGTTCGCCCATGCCGCGCGGGCACTGCAGGCGGACCTCGCGGTCGCCGAGCACGCGGCTACCCGTTTTTTCGCAGCACCCGCGGCAGGCTTTCAGCTGATGAGGCTGCCGCTGGTGCCGCGCGCCGTCCTCCACTGTTATGCGGAGGGATTGCGGCTTGCCCCGCTGCTCCGGGGTATGCGCCTGGTCAGGCGAGGGGCTGGCTTGTTTCGCGGCGCCCAACGCAGCGCCGGCTAGCTGTCAGCGAGGCCGGACTCGCACCATGCAAACGAGCGCAGATGGCCGGGCGGACGCTGGGATTGTTCGCTGCCGAACCAACCTTTGTGGGGTCGAAGCTGCACAGCGATCCCGGCGAGCTGAGCTGCTTGCATCCGGATTTCCCCTGCTACCATAAAGCCACAGGGCTGGCGCCTCGGCATACCATGCGCGCAAGCCCGCCGGAGACTTAGCTTGAACAACCGCGACGAGAAGCAGGGAAGCCGCGAGGCTGCCGGGCAGTACCGGGCTGGGCGCGGGTACGGGAACGTAGAAACGAGGGCGCAGTCTATGTCGAAGCGCGAGAGTTGGCAGCGCAGAGGTCAGAAGCAACAGTCGCCCAGGCACGAGTCGTTGCTTTCGCAGCTACGACTACACGGACGCACGCTGGTGTCGCAACGCGGCGTACGTGCAGCGGCTGTGCTCGCGGTGACACTGCTGCTGACTGCCAGCAGCTGGGCTGAGAACAAGCCGTCACCCACTCCGAATATGTTTGCCCCGGTTTCGACCCCTGCTCAGCAGGAATTCGAGATGAGCCTGTTTGTCCTCGGGATCACGGCCGGCATTCTGGTAGTGGTCGGCGGTATCTGGGCGTATGTCGTGTGGAAGTATCGGCAGAAGGAGGAGAGCGATGTGGAGCCGGCCCAGGTCTATGGCTCGCCGCAGGTCGAGCTTGCCTGGACCATCATTCCGGTCATCATCGTTGTGGTCCTGTTCCTGACGACTGCACGGATGATCTTCGCGATCCAGGACAATCCCAAGCCAAAGAACGCGCTCGATGTCACGGTGGTCGGCCACCAGTTCTGGTGGGAGTTCCGCTACCCAAAATATGGGGTCGTGGTAGCCAATGAGCTGCACGTGCCGATGAGCACCAAAGAGCGGCCAATCCCCACATTCATGAAGCTGCAGTCCGCGGATGTGTGGCACTCCTTCTGGGTTCCCCAGCTGGCCGGCAAGGTCGACTCGATCCCTGACCATATCAACGAGATGTGGATTGACCCTCACGTTCCGGGCGTGTATGTCGGGCAGTGCGGCCAGTTCTGTGGCGTCGAGCATGCCAAGATGCTGCTGCGCGTATACGTCGACACCCCGGACCAGTTCCAGCGATGGATGACCAGCCAGCAGCAGCCGGGCATGATCCAGCTGGGGAACACACCAACGGATGCCGTGCAGTCTGGCGTGGTCCCGGCGGCTATGCCGATGCCTGCACCAGGCCAGCCTTCCGGGGATCAGGCTGCCGGGAATGGGTCAGCCGCCATGGCCGAGGCCCAGGCGGGCAAGATTGTCTTCCAGACGAACGCCTGCATCAACTGCCACGCGATCCAGGGCTCAGCTGCGAATGGCCGCTTTGGTCCAGACCTGACCCATTTCGGTGGCCGCGACACGCTGGGGTCGGGCGCTGTGCCGAACACGGTCAGCAACCTGAAGGCATGGATCCGCAACCCGAGCGACCTGAAGGAAGGCGCGCTGATGCCGCCCATGCAGCTGAACGAGACCCAGCTGGAACAGGTTTCTGTCTACCTTTCGACATTGAAGTAACCGCAGTCGCAGCAGAGGAGTGAACGACGATGGCTGACGCAACATTACCGATCGGGTCCCTTGACCTGACTCCAGAGCGAGCGGCGGAAGGTACCTTCCGCGAATGGCTCCACGGGTGGGTGATTACCGTGGACCACAAGCGCCTCGGCATCCTCTACATCCTGTACTCGCTTTTCTTCCTGGTCGTGGGTGGCGCTGAGGCCATGGCGATTCGCATCCAGCTGGCCCGGCCAGAGAACAACTTTATCTCGCCCGAAGTCTACAACCGGATGTTCACCATGCACGGCACGACCATGGTGTTTCTGGTGGGCATGCCGATTCTGTTTGGCATGGCCAACTACCTGGTTCCGCTGATGATCGGCGCACGGGATATGGCGTTCCCCCGCCTGAATGCCCTGTCCTTCTGGCTGACAGCCTTTGGCGGCATCCTGCTGTATTACTCCTTCATCGGTGGCTTCGGCCTGTACGGCTCAGGCTCCGCGCCGGACGTCGGCTGGTTCGCCTATGCACCGCTGACAACCCGCACGTATTCGCAGGGCCACGCTGTCGACTTCTGGGCACTGAGCCTGTTTGTCGCTGGCTGGGGCACCCTTGGTACCGCCATCAACATCATCGCGACAACCATCTCCATGCGCTGCAAGGGCATGACGATGATGCGCATCCCGTTGTTCTGCTGGCTGATGCTGTGCGTCTCCGCGCTCACCCTGGTCGCCATCACCCCACTCACCGCCGCGCAGGTCATGCTGGAGCTGGATCGCTATCTCGGCGCCCACTTCTTTGACGCGCAGGCAGGCGGTTCGGCACTCATCTGGGCCCACTTCTTCTGGATCTTCGGGCATCCCGAGGTCTACATCCTGGTGCTGCCGGCCTTCGGTGTCGCCAACGAGATCATCCCGGTGTTCTCCCGCAAAGCCATGTTCGGTTACCCGGCCATGGTCGCCGCCTCGGTCGGCATCGTGTTTGTGTCGCTGGGCGTGTGGGCGCACCACATGTTTACCGTCGGCATGACGTCCGCGGCAAACGCGTTCTTCACCCTCTCGACGATGATCATTGCCGTGCCAACCGGCATCAAGATCTTCAACTGGCTGGCGACCATGTGGGGAGGCAAGATTCGCTTTGCCACACCTATGCTTTTCGCGACTGCCTTCGTCTTCCAGTTCCTGATCTCCGGCCTCACCGGCATCATGCTGTCGTCTTCCCCCTGGGACTGGCAGCTGCATAACTCCTACTTCGTTGTCGCCCACTTTCACTACGTGCTGGTCGGCGCGATCGTCTTCAATATCTTTGCGGCCATCTACTACTGGTTCCCCAAGGCGACCGGCCGCATGATGGACGAGAAGCTGGGCAAGATCCACTTCTGGCTGTTCCTCATCGGCTTCCATCTCACCTTCGACTTCATGCACGTTCCGGGGATCCTCGGCATGCCGCGGTGGGTGTACACCTACGAGGCGAGCCGCGGCTGGGGCACCTGGAACCTGATCGTTTCGATCGGCGGCTTTATCCAGGCGATCGCAGCGCTGGTGTTCTTCTACAACATCTTCTACTCGGCCCTCCATGGCGCCGAGGCTGGCCCGGACCCGTGGGATGCGTGGACGCTTGAGTGGGCGACCTCCTCGCCGCCGCCGGAGTACAACTTCGCCGTCGACCCCGTCGTCTCGAGCCGCCGCCCCCTGTGGGATCTAAAGCATCCCAACGATCCAGACTGGAAGTATGAGTAGTCTGCTGTAAAACGGTCCGGGCGTACCCCGCAGGAAGGGGACGTCCGGACCGCAGTCTTACCCGGTCTGCTGTCGCCAGGGACCAGCGCCATTATCGAGAAAGAGCCTGCATGAGCACCGTTACCGTACCGGTCGTCGCACACGAGCTGGAGCAGCCCTGGCATTTGCCGAACAAGGGCAAAGTAGGCATGATCTGCCTGATCATTGGCGAATCGGCCATCTTTGCCATGTTCGTGCTGGCCTACCTGTTCTATATCGGCAAGAGCCAGTGGGGCCCGCAGCCACGCGAAGTCCTTGAGATACCGGTCATCAGCTCTATCTGCCTGCTATCCAGCTCGCTTACCATCTGGCTGTCCGAGCAGGCGATCGAACACAACCAGGTCCAGAAGTTTGTCGCCTGGCTCGGAGCAACGATCGCGCTCGGATCTATCTTTCTCGGCTACACGGGCGCCGAGTGGTACAAGCTCATCTACCACGACGGCCTCACGCTGCAGACCAATCTCTTTGGTACAACGTTTTACTCGCTGGTCGGGCTGCATGCCTCGCACGTCATTATTGGCCTGATCATGCTGATCACACTGTGGCTCTTTGCCAAGACCGGCCACGTTTCCGGGAAAAACAGCGAGCGCATCCAGACCCTGGCGCTGTACTGGCATTTCGTTGACGCGGTGTGGGTTGTAGTCTTCGCGGTCGTGTACATCATCGGGCGATGATCGGTAGCCGGCGCAGGGCATGACCCCCAGCCGGGATGTATGAAACAGTTCAGACAACCAACCGGCGCAGCAGCTATGCTGCGGCAGGGTGGCAGCAGGGCAGGGAAGGCACGGGGATCAAGCGTATGAGCACACAGCAACAGATCGCGCGGCCGGGTATTGCTGTACCAGGGGACTCGCCAGTTGGCGTGCAGGGCGCAGCGCACGGTGCAGGCGCCATGGAGATCCCCCATGGGGATCCGGTCAAGCCCCATTCGGCAATCCATGGGGAAGACATCCATCTCCCCAAGCCGACACCCTGGCCCATCGTCACTGCCTTTGGCTTCACCCTGCTGATCGCCGGGATCCTGACCCACTACGTCATCAGCATCATGGGTGGGCTGCTGCTGATTTACGGGTGCGTCGGCTGGTTCAAGGATGTGCTGCCTCATGAGGCGCACGAGAATATCGAGGTCAAGGTCCAGGAGATCGCAATCGCGTCTTCGCGCAAGTCGGTGTCCAGGATTTCTACGACGCCGGAGCATCGCTCAACCCTGCCCATGCAGACCTTCTCGATCGGGACCGGGCTCAAGGGTGGCGTTGCCGGCGGCATCGCGATGATCATTCCTGCGCTCGCTTACGGGCTCATCGCCCAGCATTCGATCTGGTACCCGATCAACCTGTTGGGCGGGGCTGGTGTCGCGGGCTGGCGCAATCCCTCCGTGCAGGACCTCCGCGCTTTCCACGCGGAAGCGCTCGCCGTGGCGGTCCTGATCCACTCGGTTTCCTGTGTCCTGATCGGCCTTCTCTATGGCTCTATCCTGCCCCTGATGCCAAAGCATCCGATCCTGCTTGGCGGTGTGATCGCACCGCTGGCATGGTCCGGGCTGCTGTTCGCTACGCTCCCGACAATCAATCCCGAGCTCAGCCAGCACATCAACTGGGCTGATTTTCTGATTTCGCAGCTTACCTTTGGTCTCGTCGCGGGCTACGTGGTATCGCGTTCCGAGTACATCCGTACCGCGCAGAATCTTCCGCTGGCCATGCGCCTGGGACTGGAATCGCCGGGGCTTACCGCGCACGACACCGATCAGGATTCAGGGGACCGTCACTAATGCTGTCTGCCGTTGGTTCATCCGCACGCCGATTGATCAAGACCCGCCCGTTTGTGGCCCGCTCCCCGTGGAAGCAGGGCGCCGCCACGCTCGCCTTGCTTGTGCTCACGCTTGGCGCTACGGGCTGCCAGCGCCTGCTGAATGGCCCTGCCCGGCTGCAGGAAGTGGAACCGAGACCGGACCAGGTTAAAGACTTCAAAG
>CAXTEW010000045.1:1650-14229 GCA_964243175.1 uncultured Acidobacteriaceae bacterium | reverse complement strand
AAAGGGCGCGGTTGCCGATGCCGGTAAGTCTGTCCTGAAATGCCATCTCGAGCATTTTGTGTTCGAGCTCAAACTTCACAGTAAGGTCCTCGAAAGTGATGATCTGGTAGTGCCTCTTGCCATCGCTCAGGCTGACCTGCAGCGTGCGGGGCCGTGTGCGCACCACCGGGTAGAGCCGGGAAGCAGGAGCATGCACAGGAGGAAGGTGGGTTGCGCCAAGCTGCTGCTTCAATACATGCAGGGCATTCTTATCGTGGCGAAAAGCGGCATCGAGCACATCATCCAGGTCTCGCTCGACAATCCTCGTTCCTGCCGCAAGCTCCAGTAACTGACCCAGGTGGGTGCTTGCATGCACCACCGTGCGCGCCTCGTTGATGATGAGAAAGCCCGGTTGGAATGGGCGCATCGCTTCTGCTCAGCAGAATTCGAATCTGGACTGGAATGAGAGGCCGGGTCAGGTCGCGATACTTCCATGATGGCAACGTTCACTTGCATCCTTGATAGGCAGTTGCGTGCAGAAGACACTCGCGTATCGAACGAGCCTGTGGCTTGCATCAGCAGCCCTGCCGAGCGATCTCCTGCCGCCATCGTAGCCAAGGAGGTCCATACTTACTCGGACGCCGGTACTGATTCCAACCCGAAGTAACCTGCGCTGGCGCACCCTATTCTTGCTGCCTCTATCTGCCCGGCGCCCCAACGTTGCCTCCCAGCAAAGAATTTGGAAGATGCCCCTGAACAGATCGTCACGTTCTGCCGATAAGTACCACGGAACGTAATCGCGCTCTCTTGCTTCTCGCTGGAAGAAGGCCATTTGTGTTGATCGACATACTCTGGCTCACCGCAAGCCGCCGATGCCCAGTTTCGCCCCGGAGCTCATTCATCCGGGACGCGGCCTGTTCAGTGCTGATCCCGGTGCAGAAGTGAATCCATTTAGGACAGTAGTGAACAGCATGCCGATATCTCCTTCAACGAAGCCACGCGAGCAATGCACGAAAGGCTGCACAGAAAGGATCTTTTTCTGTCGCCCCTGCTTCGAGGAGCGGCTCGATGAGAGTATCGCCTGTGACCCGGACCCATCGTTCGCGATGCTACTGGTGGGCCTGGACGGGTCGACAGCCTTGAAGGATATTCTTGGCTTCGCATTTGAGCAGGAATTAATGGACTTGACCACGCAAAGGCTCCAATCCTCGCTACGCGAGCAGGATCGATTGTTGCGGCTGGACGGAGACGAATTCCTGGTCATGATCCACCCGGCACATCGCGGCCAGGACATAGAAGCGATAGCGACGCGACTGATTGATCTGCTGCGACGGCCCTATGTACTCCAGGGGCAGGTGGTCAACATGATCGCAGATATTGGGGTCGCCCTTGTGCCCGGCAGTGGCAACACCTACGAGCTGCTTCGGCGGCGCGCCGGCATCGCACTGCAGCAGGCCAGGGCGGCCGGGCACGGTACGGTGACCACCTTCAACAGCGAGATGGAACATCGCCTGGTGGCTCGCCACATACTGACCGGCGATCTTAGAAAAGCCCTTTTGCTCCGCCAGCTCGAGGTGCACTACCAGCCACAGGTGAACATAGCAACGCAGCAGTTGACCGGCTTTGAAGCTCTTCTACGCTGGCGCCACCCGGAATTCGGGCTGGTTTCTCCGGCTGAGTTCATCCCGCTCGCCGAAGAAATCGGGATGATCGGCCTGATCGGTGACTGGGTGCTGCGGACCGCGTGCCGGCAGGTAGCATCGCTTTCTGACACGTTGACGATTGCAGTTAATGCCTCGCCCCTTCAGTTCCGCGATGTGTCGTTCGCGAAGTCGATCGAGAGTGCACTGGCCGCGGCAGCACTGTGCCCAAGCAGGCTGGAGATAGAGATTACCGAAGGCGTGCTGCTGCAGAACTCGACGACTATCCTGGCCACGCTGAACGACCTCCACGCCATGGGCGCGCGACTCGCCATGGATGACTTCGGCACCGGGTACTCCTCGCTAAGCCAGCTTGCCAAGCTGCCATTTGACACACTGAAGATTGATCGCTCACTCATCGGGCCTGGGCTAAAGCACCGTGCTATCGTCCGCTCCATCGTTGTGCTGAGTGAAGGATTGGGTATGTCAACGCTGGCCGAGGGCATCGAGTGTGAGGAGGAACGTTTGCATGCATTTGAGGACGGGTGCCTTTACGCGCAGGGCTATCTGTTCGGGAAGGCCATCCCCGCAAGCGAAATAGCCCAGGCAGCGGCCAGGCTGCTTCCGCCGCCCAAGCCGGTTGCTGCAGTTTCGGAATCCAGTCCCAGACTGAGAAGTGCGGCAAGCGCGCCCTTCAACTCAGGACCAGCGCCTCCTCACGGTATGCTGCAAGCACGATTCCGGCTGGAGGAAGAAGGTGCCAATGCAGCGCAGAATGGGATGGATACTTCTGGTTGGTCTCCTGGTGTGCGGGGGCAACGGGATCACGGGACGGTGCGAGAGAGCAGGAGATCAGGCCGCCCAGCCAGCGGCAGCGGAAAGGCAGCCGGACCGTGATCTGCTTGAGGTCACGGTTCCGCGGCTCGAAGAGCTGTACCGCTCACACAAGTACACCGTGACCGAGGTGGTGCAGTGGTATCTCGCGCGTATCGACCGGTACAACGGCGTCTACCGTGCCGTGCAAACAGTGGATACAAAGGGGGCCCTCGCCGCGGCAGCCCAGGAGGATGCGGCAGCGAAAGCAGGGGGCAGCAGCTTCCGGCGTGGTCCGCTCTGGGGTGTTCCCATCCTGACCAAGGCAAATACCAGCGTGCGCGGGCTTGTCACCACCGACGGATGGGAGGGCTACAAGATCCCGGGCCACGAACTTGTCGCTCCGCAAGACGCCGCAATCGTTGCGAAGCTGCGTGCGGCAGGCGCCATACTCCTGGGGCAGACGAATATGCCAGATTTCGCCGCCAGTGATACCAATCGCAGCACCGCATATGGCCGCACAGGCAACGCGTACGACGTCCGCTTCAGCCCGGGCGGCTCGTCGGGCGGCACCGTAACAGCGGTGACCAGCAACTATGCTGTACTCGGCAATGGCACGGACACGGGAAACTCGATTCGCATGCCAGCAGCTACCAGCGCGGTCGTCGGTGTCTTCCCGACACGTGGGCTGGTGAGCATCGCGGGCATTGCGCCCCTGGACTGGCTGCTCGACGATACCGGGCCTATCGCGCGCACGGTGACAGATGCTGCCATCGCACTCGATGTCATGGCTGGCGAGGACCCTGCAGATGAACGAACAAAGGGCTCCACTGCGAAGGCGCAGCGTGGTCCGTACACGCAGTACCTCACAAAGAATGCACTCCAGGGGAAACGCTTCGGCGTACCTGCTTTCATCCTGCGGGGTACGGGAACACCCTTCCAGGGGATCCCCGCGTCGGAAAGCCCGGCGGAGGCTGCGGACGACATGGCCCACGCCCGCCTACCGCTGCGACCCGAAACGCGGGCTGCTTTCATGAAGGCGATTGAAGGACTGCGGGCAGCGGGCGCTACCATCGTTTTCGACGACTCTATCCTGCCCGACACGTTTGCCCAGGTAGTCAGCCGTGTGGGAACGACCCCGTACATCCGCGAGGGCACGGAGCGTTTTCTCGCAGCGTATGGGCCGGCGCAGTACCACTCGCCGCAGGAGTACGAGCATGCCGTAGGTCGTGCGCTGCCCGCAACCATCATCGGCGGCCCAGACCAGGGTGCACCTGCGACCCGGCCGCCTGTTCCGCAGGTGCGGCTGGAAAGCGATCCCCAGGCAAACGCGAGCTTCTACGCGCCCCGGCAGCAGGCTCTGCGTATATACGACGACACCCTGGCGCGCCTGCATCTCGACGGCTATGTGTATCCCGCGATCCAGATGCCACCGCCCGATGAAACCATGCCCCAGGGAGGACATCTCAGCGACGGGCCACACAGCGACACAGCCTGGGTCAATATGATCGGTGTTCCCGCGGTCGTTGTGCCCGGTGGCTTCTATGCAGACGGCCTGCCGTTCGGGCTCGAAATCTCCACACGTTTGTGGAGGGACGGCGACCTGCTTGGCTGGGCCTACGCTTACGAGCAGGCCACGAAACACCGCCGGCCCCCGGTCCTGGTGGAGCAGGGCCTGCTGCCGGAAGCACGATGAACAACTCGCGGCCGATCGGAGGAGAAGGCGCATGGCAGGGGCTGGGAGCGGCGGGTGCAGGCAAGTAGGCCAGCTCGCCGGCAACGCAGGGAAACGCCTGCTACTCGAGAACCACGCGCCGCACACCACGGACAGCATTGGTGACCCAGATCTCATCGGCGGTGAAGAGGTCGCTCGCAGCGAATTCGCTCTGCTGGATAGCCGGCATGTGCTGCAGCAGGTGAGCACGGCAGACGCCTGGCAGCACGCCGGCTGCAAGTGGCGGGGTACGCCAGGTATCGCCGTGGCGCACAAAGATGTTGTGGATCGCGCCTTCGGTAACGACACCATGCTCGTTACAGAAGATCGCGTCGACGCAGCCCTGCTTCCGGGCCTGCCGCACCGCCCTGTCGTAAACCAGGCGACGGGTCGTCTTATGTTGCAGGTACTCGTCGCCGGAACAGACTGGCTCCGGCCACAGCATCACCCGCAGAACAGCGTCCTGCTCGTCATCGATCGGCGAAGACGTGACCACACACTGGCCATTGCTGTTCGCAACCAGGCGCAGTTTCCAGGTTTCAGCCACGGACAACCGGGATGCCTCTGCATGGATCGCTGCCAAGACGTCCTGCGCGGCAAGCGGGAAGCCGAAATGGCGAGCCGAGGCGAGAATGCGAGCCACATGCAGGGCAAGCAGCGTACATGAGCCCTTCTCCCAGCGCATGCTTTCAATCAGCCCCAGGCTGGAACGATCTTCAAGAAAGCGCGCCTTCAACGTGCATTCCGCATACTCCTCCGGTGCGCGCGAGTCATAGGTGATGCCGGCGCCGGCGCCCATCGTCACCTGGCCGCCCCGTAACACAGCGGTACGAATGGCAACGCTGAAGACGGCTTCCCCATCGGGCGCGAAAAAGCCGATGGCCCCGGTGTACACGCCGCGTGCCTGCGCTTCCAGCTCGCGGATGATCTGCATCGTCCGGATCTTGGGTGCTCCCACAATCGAGCCAGACGGAAACAGGGCGCGGAACAAGGAGTACATGCTCGTACCCGCCTCCAGCGTCGCCGAAACCTGCGAGCTCATCTGCAGCAGAGACGGGAAGCGCTCCACCAGGAAAAGCCCGTCTACCTCCACGCTGCCCATGGTCGCAACGCGGCCGAGATCGTTGCGGAGCAGATCGACGATCATGAGATTCTCTGCGCGATTCTTCGCATCGGTACCCAGAGCTTGTACCAGCGCCGCGTCTTCCTCCTCGCTGCGCCCGCGCCTGGACGTGCCTTTCATCGGCCTGACCGTGATCCGGCGGCCCTGCAGGTGGAAGAACAGCTCTGGCGAAGCAGACAGAATTTGCACGTCCCCCAGGTTGAGCATGGCTCCAAAATCAACCGGCTGCGCCTCCATCATGTGGGTGAACAGCTCCGAGGCGTGCCCATCGAAGCTGGCAGTGACGCGGTCGGTGAGGTTGACCTGGTAGGTGTCGCCTGCCTCAATCCAGCGGTGAATCCGGTCTACCTTGTGGGCGAAGTCGGCGGGATTGATCATGAGGCGAGCCGCTCGAAGTCCCCTAGCCAGCGCTGCGCTGGGAGCAAGCGAGGCGGAGATCGCAGGCCGGCGGTACACGCCGAAAGCTGCGAGTGGCAGGCTGCCCGGCGCCGGAACGAAATCTAGAGCAGCGCTTGGCTCCCAGTGGTAGCCGCACTCGTAGCTGAAATAGCCAGCGGTCCAGAGGCCGGCCGCCTTTGCTGCTTCCAGGCGCGCAAACAGGGCTGGCAATTCGTCCAGGGTTTCCGCGGTAAGCCACGCCAGAGGCTGGGAGAAGAAGAAAGAACGGCCGCCGGACGGCTGCCGCGTGCTCTCCAGCAGGATGGAGCGGGGCTCCCTGGAAGTGAGCCTGCGGTAGTCGGGGACGCGATCGATCGAGGGTGCTGCCACCATCGCCGCCCTCCTTCCTGGCCGGAAACACCAGGGAGTATTCTCGCCTGATGGTAGTCGAAAGCGTAATGCGCAGCTCGCTGCTGACGCACCTGATGATGTCAGCCTCGACGGTCGAGCGGCTGCTCACGGCATGTGCGCTGGGTGGCGTCATAGGGCTGGAACGCGAGTGGCGGCACAAGGATTCCGGCTTGCGCACCAATATGTTGATCTGCATGGGCTCGGCTCTTTTTACGATCATGAGCGCGGAGCTCGCCGGCGCCCTGACCCCGGACAAGAGCCGCGTCGCTTCAAACATTGTCCAGGGAATTGGATTTCTGGGCGCCGGGCTGATCCTGCACACCAAGAATCGCGTCATCGGACTGACCAGCGCCGCGACCGTCTTTGTGGTTGCGGCCATCGGCATGACCTGCGGCGCGGGGCTGTACCTGGAGGGCTTCTTTGCCACAATCCTGCTCCTGGTGGCGCTGCAGCTCGTGGGCGCGCTTGAGGAAAAGCTGGGCAGAAAACGCTTCCCTCTTCTGTACGAGGTGCGCGCGATCATCGATGCGGCAGCAGGCGCATCGACGCCAAGCAGCGGGAGCGATGCCGCGGCGAGCCGGATGTTTCATGCCATTCTGAAGGTTCTGGACGCCTCCGATCAGCGGCTGCTGGTTGCAGGGCACGACAACCTGGCGGGCCTTGAGCGGATCACCTTTTCCGTCATGGCGACACAGAAGTCGCACTCCCGCATCCTTGCCGGGCTCGAAGCAAGCGACGCCACCGATGTGGTGAAGGTGTTCCGCGATCGTGAGGATTCGTAGCAGAGAAACACCCCGAGCACGCACTGGATGCGGCTCGGAATCGTGGAGAATAGGAGCATATGCGGAAACCGCTCCTGGCGCTCGCCATCTCTGCTTTCGGCATAGGGACATCAGAATTCATCATCATGGGGCTGCTGCCAGACCTCGCGCACAGCTTCGACGTCAGCATCCCCAAGGCCGGAGCGCTGGTGTCGGGGTACGCGCTCAGCGTCACGCTGGGCTCCCCGCTGGTGGCGCTTGCCCTGTCCCACATGGACCGCAAACGGGCCCTGCTGATCCTTCTCGGCATGTTCACCGCCGGCAACCTGTTGTGCGCGCTGGCGCCGACCTACGCCCTGCTGATGTGTGCGCGGATCCTGACTGCGCTGTGCCATGGCGCCTTCTTCGGCATCGGCAGCATCGTGGCGTCGCACCTGGTTCCTCGCTCGGAACGCGCCCAGGCGATTGCGCTCATGTTCACCGGCCTGACACTGGCCAACGTACTGGGGGTGCCGGCCGGTACCGCCCTGGGACAGGCCTTCGGGTGGCGCTTCGCCTTTTTCGCGCTGGTACCGATAGGGCTGGTGGCTGGCTTCAGCCTGCTGAAGCTGGTGCCGGCGCAACCGGCAGAGAAGATGCACCTGAAGCACGAGTTTCATGCCGTGCTGCGCATCCCCGTGCTGCTGGTGCTTGCGCTCAGCACCCTGTCGTCTATCTCGCTGTTTTGTGTTTTCACCTACATCGCGCCTCTCCTGGAGAAGGTCACGCACCTGACGCCGCATGCCGTCACCTGGGCGCTGGTCGTATTCGGCGTAGGCATTACGCTGGGTAACCTGCTGGGCGGCAGGCTGGCTGACTGGAGGCAGATGGCGACCATCCTTGGCGGCATCACGCTGCTGATTGCCATCTTTCTCGCCATGCCGCTCACCGAGCACAGCGCCACCCCCGCGGTTCTCATGATTTTCGTCTGGGGCTTTGTCCACTTCGCTGCCGGCGCACCGCTGCAGGCGCGCATCGTCGACCAGGCGAAGGGTGCGCCTAACCTCGCCTCCACCCTGAACCAGGGAGCCTTTAACCTCGGCAATGCCCTGGGCGCAAGCCTGGGGGGCGTGGTGCTGACAGCGGGCCTTGGCTATGGACGGCTTTCCCTTGCCAGCGCTGCCGTTGCGTGTCTGGCGCTCATTGTTGCCTGCATCGCCCTGCGTATTGAGCATCGCGAGACACGCGCGGCGGCGCAGATAGAAGTTGCCATGCGCGCTTAGCCGGGAGCCTCCGCCGTTGAGCTGGCCCGGACAGCTGCTTGGCGGGGCCAGCCGTGCGTGCTACTCTGTGTTTCATGCGCTGCCGGGTCTCCAACTTCGAGTGTTGTTGTTGTCGAGTGCCCGCGCTTCCGTGCTCCTGCCGCTGACCAGCCGATACACGCTGCGTTTCTCTACATAAGACTTTCTGCTTCGAAGGCGTGCACTGCCTTCCGCGCTGACACCAGCAGCGCGCTTACAGGAAGAAATTCATGGCTATCGATATGCCGCCGCTCTCTGGCTCGCTCCTCACCGCGATCTCCGCGCATCTGCATTGTGGCTGTTGTTGCTGCGCCTAGCCGGATCTGCTCCGCTTCCCTGGCAACGCAACGCATACCCACGATCTACCTGGAGAGAGCATGTACCAGTACCCCCGCCAGCGCACGTATTTTTTGCTCCCCTCTTTCTTTCGACGACGCCCTGCGGGCAAGCTGGCTGCCCTGGCGCTTGCGAGCGCCATCGCCACAGTGCCCGGCGCCCTGCAGCCAGCCGCGGCGCAGGTAGTCGGCGGCACGATCACCGGCACCGTCAGTGATGGCAGCAGCGCGCCTGTCGCCAATGCCGTGGTGGTTGTCCACAACGAGGACACGGGCAACGAGCGGCGGCTTACCACCGGAACCGACGGCACTTTCTCTGCCCCGTCTATCTCCATAGGCACCTACAGCATCTCCGTGCAGGTCCAGGGTTTTGCCCCGCTCACTCGGACCGGGATCGCCCTCACCGTCGGGCAGGCTCTTCGCGTGCCGCTTGTGCTCAGCGTTGCCGGGGCAACCGAGCAGGTTACGGTCGCTGACACCCCGTCGGCCATCAATCTTGAAACCCAGCAGACTTCTGGATTAGTCAACGAGCGCCAGGTCAAACAGCTGCCGCTCAATGGCCGCAGTTATGACCAGCTACTTACCCTGAATCCTGGGACCTCCAATTACACGGCGCAACGCTCGGGCTCGGTCGGCACATCCAACTCGTCCGTCGGCAATATGTTTACTGTCTCCGGGCGGCGCCCGCAGGACAACCTGTTCCTGCTGAATGGTATTGAGTACACGGGTGCCTCGCTCATCAACCTGACCCCTGGTGGCACCAGCGGACAGCTGCTTGGCGTCGATGCCGTCCGCGAGTTCAACGTGGTCTCCGACACCTACGGCGCCACCTATGGCAAACGGCAGGGCGCCCAGGTGTCAATTGTCACAGCGTCCGGCACAAATCGTGTGCACGGTACGGGGTATGAGTTTCTGCGCACCTCCGCACTCGACGCCCGCAACTATTTCGACCAGGCGCGCATTCCCAAGTTCCAGCGCAACGACTTCGGCGGCTCGCTTGGCGGCCCACTGAAACGCGATCGACTCTTCCTCTTCGGTAACTATGAAGGCTACCGTCAGAATCTCGGCATCACCGACGTGACGCTTGTTCCTGATAACGAGGCCCGCCTCGGCTTCCTGCCTAATGCTGCAGGACAGGAGACACGGGTCGCTCTCGGCAAGGGTGTCGCGTCGCTGCTCAATCTGTGGCCCATACAGAATGGCCCGGAACTGCTTGCCGCCAATGGCCAGCGCACCGGCATCGCCGAGGCATTCTCTTCCCCCGAGCAGCACATCCGCGAGGATTTCGGCACCACGCGCTTCGATACGAATCTCACCGCGAACGACCTGCTCTTCGCGGTGTACACGGTCGACGACTCCGCGGCCCAGACCCCAACGCAGAATCCACTCTCGCTCATCGAGGAAACGCTGCGCGAACAAGTAGCCAGCGTCCAGGAGCAGCATGTTTTCTCGGCGCGCCTGCTGAACACCGCACGCTTCGGCTTCTCGCGCGCTGGCTTCTTCTTCAATGGATCGGTCCCGGCAGATGTGCAGGCAACCACTCCATCGTTTGTCGCGGGCAAGCCGACGGGCGCAGTTGTGATTGCGGGCAGCACCGCGTCGAATGGCTCCTCGCAGATCACTGGTGCCGGCGCCAATGTGGGTTCCGAAAACACAACAACGCGCAACCTGTTTACCGTGGACGATCACATCTTCTACACGGCCGGCCGGCACCAGCTGGAGGCCGGTGCATGGCTGCAACGGATGCAATCGAATGACGCGCTGGCCCAGGACCAGTTTGGCCAGGCAAGCTTTGCCTCGCTTGCGACCTTCCTGACCGGCACCGTCAAGACCTTCACCGTGGTGCCGCAGCCGACGGAACTTGGCTGGCGCGCGCTGTTTGGCGCAGCCTATGTGGAGGACACCTGGAAAGCGACATCGCGGCTGGAGATCAGCGCAGGCATACGCACCGAGTCGACCAACGGCTTCAACGAAGCACATAGCCGCGCTGGCGTTTACGGCTTCACCAGCGGCGTCATTGACACGCAGCCCGCCGTCGGCTCGGCAGCCCTGACAACCAACCGCGCAAAGTTCCTGCCAGAGCCGCGGATCGGGCTCGCCTACGATGCGTCCGGCAAAGGGACCACCGCGATCCGTGCTTCCTTCGGCATGCACCACTCCTTGCTCGACAATCTCGATTACCGACTCGACCAGGCCGCCCCTTACAACAGCACGCTCACTTACAGCAATGTCCCGGTCAGTGCACCCACGGCCGGCTCCCCTGGCTTACCCACACCATCGAATGTGCAGCCAGACCTGCAGACACCAACCGTGCTTGCCTGGACGCTGCGCGTGGAGCAGCAGGTCGCTCGCTCCACTTCACTGACAGTCGGTTATGTCGGCTCCCATGCGTACCACCAGATCCTGTCTGAGGATGAGAACGAGCCCGCGTCGATCGTCTGCTCCTACGGCGGCGTCACCGGCTGCCCGGCCGGCATTCGAGCGGGAACGATTTACTACCCGACAACCACCAAGGCGAATCCCGCGGTGGCTAATACGACCTCCTGGATTTCAAGCGGCGCCGCTAATTACAACGCGCTGCAGATCGACCTGCGCCGTGGCTTCAGCAATGGATTGCAGCTCCGCGCCACCTATACCTACTCGAAGAACCTAGACGATGGTTCTGCGTGGAATACATCCGTGTCGGCCAATACACCTGCCTTTGTTTCTTACCCCGGCAACGCCGCGCTGGATTACGGGCCGGCAGCGACCGATGTCCGCCACCTTTTCGCGGTGAACGGTACCTACGAGCTGCCGTTCGGCAGTGGGCATTTGCTCCTTGCAAACACCAGGCCTGCAGTGAACAGGGCGGTCTCCGGCTGGACCATCGCAACCATTGCAAACCTGCAGACCGGCTTCCCGTTTTCGCCTCAGCTCGGCTACAATCCAACCGGTTCCGGCGACACCCGGAATCCAGTCCGCCCTGACCGCAACCCTGCCTTTCATGGATCGATCGAGACCCATGGAAGCACGGGGCAGCGTGCGACCCAATTCTTCAATCCTGCCGCATTTCTGGCACCGGCCTATGGCACGGTGGGCGACCTGGGTCGCGACACCCTTACCAGCCCAGGCAACGCGGAGTGGGACCTGTCGCTGCTGAAAGACCTCGCGTTATCCGAGCGGTTTCGGCTGCAGTTCCGCTCCGAGTTTTTCAACATACTGAACCACACCAATCTGCAAACACCGAATGAAGTTGTTTTTGCCTCGGGGCCAACACAAGGTACCGCCGCCAACCAGCAGGCACCTGCCGTCGCCAGTCCCACAGCAGGCGTCGTAACCGCAGCGTCCCCATCCCGCCAGATCCAGTTCGGGCTCAAACTGCTGTTCTGATCAGGAGCCCACTTTGTTGAATCTGCCGAAGGCGCTGGGGAGTCTAGTTTTCAGCGGCAGAGCGTGGCGAACGGGGTCTGAAACCAGGGCAGGCAGAGCAGGAGACGCATTTTGACCGGAGCACCGATGACATTTCCGACCGTGCCTGGCCGTGATCCCGCAGACAACGCGGCGCATTTGGGGCACCTGCGCCTGCTCGAAGCAGAGAGCATACATATCCTGCGCGAAGTCGCAGCCGAGTTCGAGAAGCCAGTCATGCTGTATTCGATCGGCAAGGATAGCTCGGTGATGTTGCGGTTAGCGCAGAAGGCTTTCTACCCGGGACCAATCCCCTTTCCTCTGCTGCACATCGATACCGGTTACAAGTTCCGCGAGATGATTACATTTCGCGACAACATGGCGCAGTCGATTGGAGCAGAATTGCTCGTCTGGCGGAATGAAGCAGCACTCGCCGCTGGCACCAACCCGATGGTGCTCGACACGAGGCGCTGCTGCGGATTGCTCAAGACACAGGCATTACTCGACGGGCTGAACCATTACGGATTTACCGCTGCCTTCGGTGGCGCCCGCCGCGACGAAGAAAAGTCGCGTGCCAAGGAGCGTATCTACTCCTTTCGCGATCGCGCCGGGCAGTGGGACCCGCGCAACCAGCGGCCAGAACTGTGGAACCTGTACAACGCGCGCATCCATCCAGGTGAGTCTATCCGCGTCTTCCCCTTGTCTAACTGGACGGAGATGGATGTGTGGCAATACATCTATGAAGAACACATTCCGAT
>CAXTEW010000045.1:0-1640 GCA_964243175.1 uncultured Acidobacteriaceae bacterium | reverse complement strand
CGTCGACTTATACCTCGCGAGGGAGCGGCCGATGTATCTGCGCGGTGATGCGCTGCTGCCGACAGAGCAGGACTTCGTAGCACTGCCCGGAGAAACGCCAGTCATGGTCAAGTCGCGTCTTCGCTCCCTTGGCTGCAGTCCCTGCACCGGCGCGATCCGTTCCGATGCAGACACCGTGCCGAAGATTATCGAAGAGATTCTTGGCTTCCGCTCCTCAGAAAGAGCGAACAGAGTAATCGACCACGATCAGGAAGGCTCAATGGAATTGAAGAAGCGTGAGGGTTACTTCTGACCATGCCGAGTCCATGCGATCAGCGTCCGCAGCCAGCGGAAACTCCTGCGGCAACACCACTCCGCGAACCCGAGGTTTGGGACGAGCGAATCGCTGCTTACAATCCCCGCTTTGCCAGGGTTCCGGAGGCTGAACCTGTCCGCGTCTCGCCAGCTTTTGCCGAAGAGGCCTTCGACGTCGCTGACTATCTCGCGGAGGAGCGTGCGAAGGACCTGCTCCGCTTCGCGACCGCCGGATCCGTCGACGATGGTAAGTCGACTCTTATTGGTCGCCTGCTCTATGACACGCAGAGCGTATATGACGACCAGGTTCGCTCGATTGAAGGCAAGGGCACAACGGCGCCCGGCGTGCTGGACCTTGCGCTGCTGACAGATGGTCTGCGTGCGGAACGCGAGCAGGGCATCACGATCGACGTGGCGTACCGCTACTTCGCGACTAAGCGGCGCAAGTTCATCATCGCGGACACGCCCGGCCATGAACAATACACACGCAATATGGCCACCGGCGCGAGCACGGCTGACGCCTCAATCGTGTTGGTCGATGCACGCAAAGGGGTCCTGAAGCAATCGCGTCGACACGCCTCGATCACAGCGCTGCTCGGCGTTCCGCATATTATCGTTGCGGTCAACAAGATGGACCTCGTGGGCTGGAGCGAAGAAGTATTCAGCCACATCCGCGATGAGTTCACCGAGTTTTTTACAAGCCTTGCAAGCCCTGGGCAGCCACGTGCGCAGCTCTACTTTCTCCCGGTAAGTGCGCTCGGGGGAGACAATGTCGTCAGTGCATCCGCCGCCATGCCTTGGTATACGGGCCCGACCCTCCTGCGCCTGCTCGAAACCATCCCTGCTTCCGCTTACAGCGACATCACGGCACCATTTCGCTTTGCTGTTCAAAGAATCTCACGGCCCGATCTAGATTTCCGCGGCTTTGCCGGCCAGATAGCCTCGGGAAGCATTCGTCCGGGCGACCAGGTGCTCGCAACCAGCTCAGGCAAGACGAGCCATGTTACGAGGATCGTCACATACGACGGCGATCTCGCCGTCGCGACAGCGCCGCTCTCTGTCACACTCACGCTTGCAGATGAGATAGATATCAGCCGGGGCGAGTTACTGGTGTCGCCCGCCGCCCCGGCCGTACTGACGACACGCTTCACGGCGTCACTGGTCTGGATGGACCCGACGCCGCTTGCACTGTCTCGACGGTATCTCTTGAAACAAACCAGCCGCACCGTTCAGGCGTATATCCGTGCTGTGCTGCCTGCGCCGGCCCTTGAGGAAGCAGACACTGCCCAGCGCGCAAGCCTGTCACCACCCATTTCGCTCGGCATGAATGAAATCGGAATAGTAAC
>CAXTEW010000044.1:0-14315 GCA_964243175.1 uncultured Acidobacteriaceae bacterium | reverse complement strand
ACTTGCCGATGCAGAAGGTAGAGAAGATTAGGTGGAGAACATCGTCCGGGGTGGTGGTGCCGGTGAGGGTGTCGAGTTCCGCGAGGGCGGTGTAGAGGTCGAGTAGCAGTACTTCGTGTGGGTGCCGGGCGCGCGCCGTGTCGAGTGCGGCGCGCATCGCCTGCCGGGCTGCACTGACTGCGGTATGCTGGCGCAGGTTGGTCAACATCTCTGTCTCGGGCAGCACCTGGTTCCCGCCCAGCAGGAGTGTCTTCAGCCCTTGCCTGAGTGCATCGACGCCTTCCCCTGTCAGCGCGGACGTGCGGTAAAGAGGGGTGCCTGGGGCTAGCGCCAGGACACGTGCTGCAAGACTTACCGACGCATCGGTATGCACTGCGCGGAGCAGCGCCGCGTCCGGCGCATGACTCGTTTCGTGCTGGCTTCGCGGCACTGCTTTCTCTGCAGGGTTGCGCGAGTTAGCAGGCAAGGCCGAGCGACCGGTCTCACTTGCAGGGTTGAGCGATTTACCAGGCAAAGGGAAGTGACCCGCCTCGCTCGCCGGCACATCGTATGTATCTGCCGCTGTGCCAGTTACGTTTGCATGGCCGGGTTCCATTGCTCGAAGGTCGCACTTATTCACGGCGATCAGCAGGCGGCGATCGCGCCCCTCGCGTAGAAGCGCCCCTTCCTCGCTGTTGAGTGCCGCGGTGCTGTCGAGCACCAGCAGGATCGCGCCGGCATCCGCAAGTGCTTCACGCGAACGCGCTATGCCAAGACGCTCGGCCTCGTTCTCTGCTTCACGCAGCCCTGCCGTGTCGACGAGCTGCAGCGGAATGCCGTCAAGCGAAAGCATTTCATGCACTGTATCGCGCGTGGTGCCGGGCTCGGCGGTGACGATGGCACGCTCGCGCGCCAGCAGCCGGTTAAAAAGCGAGCTCTTGCCGGCATTCGGACGCCCGACGATCGCCAGTGTTACCCCATCGGCCAGCAGGCGGCCGTGTTGGAAAGAGTGGGCAAGCGTTGCCAGCGATTGTTCGAGTGTGTGCAGCCGCTCGATCAGCGACGCATCCTCGATCACCGGTGTGTCGTCTTCGGCAAAGTCGATGCCTGCTTCGAGTACCGCGATCAGTGCGATCAGTTCCTGCTTGAGCGGGTTTACCTGACGCGACACGGCGCCACCCAGTTGCCGGGCGGCAACCTGTGCCTGCAGCAGGGTCTGGGCATCGATCAGGTCGCGCACGGCCTCCGCCTGGGTCAGATCCAGACGGCCAGCAAGGAAGGCGCGCTCGGTAAACTCTCCGGGCGCTGCCATGCGGGCGCCGGCTTGCAGCACCAGGCGAAGCAGGTGCTCGAGCAGGACGGGTGAACCGTGCGCCGAGATCTCGACCACATCCTCGCCCGTGTAGGAGCGCGGCTGCTGGAAGAAGGTGACTACGGCTTCATCGAGGTGAGTCCCGGTGATGGGGTCAACCAGGTGGCAGAAGCGAGCCTGCCCGTGCGCCAGCGGAGCAGGGAGGCCGTGCAGCAGGGGGCCTGCAATGGCGAGCGCCTCCGGCCCGCTCAGGCGCACGATGCTGATACCGCCGCGCCCTGCCGGCGTCGCGATGGCGGCAATCGTGTCGCGGCCATCACTCACAGCGCTGTCTGCCATGGGGATGGAGCCTAGCGGGGTCGCGGATCGCGCCGCCGCTCTTCGAGAAAGCTTCCACCGCCGCGGCGTCCCATATCGCGGTTCCGGGTAGGCGCCGCCACGACTGGGGGCACGAAGGTGCAGCGGTCGTAGCCCACCGGAAAGACCACCAGCATGCGCTGCGCACCCTCACCTACCGAGCCGGTCTCAACAAGGGGCAGCGAACGAAATGCCAGGTGCAGGAGGCGCCTCTCGCCGGAAGTGCTGGGTGCAAAGGCATAGGGCTCACCCAGGCGCATGACATGTTCTGCCGCTGTCGCTGCGCGAAGCCGCAACTCTTGCGCGCGCAGTGCTTTGAAGTTGTCAGCATCAAAGGAGATCTTGTCGTGCTCTTCGCTATCGAGCCGCACCAGCTTGGCCGCGATATGTTCCATGGCGCGGAGCAGGTCGCCGTTGCGCTCGGTAAGCAGCGGCGTATCCGGGCCGGAAAGTTCCACATAGATTTCCCGCGCCTCAAAGCCATCCGGGTCGGCAGCGCCCGCGCCTGCCGTGATGCGATAGCGAAGCCGCATCCGCCCGCCGGTAGTCAGCAGCGTGAGGAATTCGACGATCTTCGCGGCAGCAGCCTGGTAGTCAGTGATGGGCACGGCTACCAGTCTACCTAAGTGGCCTGTAGCGAACACCCGCCACGAAGTGGCTTTATCAAACACTCGCCACGAAGTGGCTTTATCGAACACCCGCCACGAAGTGGCTTCAGCCGAGCAGGCGGTCTTACGCTTAGCGCGGGTTCACGATCTTCGCATTGATCGTCTTGCCGCTCTTTTTCGACGCGCGCTTCAGCGCCAGCTCCCGCATCTCGCGGCCCATTGCTGTCTTGTTCATGGCCATCTGAATCAGGATGCCGAGCACGTTCGACGCAGCCCAGTAGAGAGCCAGCCCCGCGCCGATGCTCCACGTCATAAAGCCGAACACCGCGGGCATGGTAATCGCCATCATGCGCTGCTGTTGCGGATCGACGCCCGGCGAAGGGGTCAGCCACTGCACCAGGAACATGGAGCCGACAAAGAAGATCGGCAGCAGGTGATAGGGGTCTGGTGAGCTGAGATCGGGCACCCACAGCCAGTGGGCCTGGCGCAGCTCAATCACGTTTGAGAGCATGCGGTAGAACGCAAATAGCAGCGGCCACTGGATCAGCATGGGAAGGCAGGAGCCGAACATGTTGACGCCATTGTCCTTCTGCAGCTTGAAGATCTCCTGGTTCATCTCCTGCCGCTTGGGGTCGGTGGCCTTGTACTTTGCATAGCGCTGCTTGATCGCTTCCATCTGCGGCTGGATGCGCTGCATTTTCATGGACGACCGCATCATGGCGATACGCGTCGGCAGGGTCAGCAGGCTCAGCAGGACAGTCAGCATCAGGATCGACCAGCCCCAGTTCGCGATGACATGGTTGTGCAGCCAGCGCAGGAGCAGAAAGAGCGGATCGGCAAGAATCGACCACCAGCCGAAGCTCACCAGCTTGTCGAGCGATGGGCCGCCGGCCACACCCTTGATCGCGGACAGGACACTGCGGTCCTTCGGTCCGACAAAGAGCCGGGTATCGAGCGTGCCATTCACATCCGCCGCAGCCGCGCCCAGTACCGGCGCAGCGATGACCTCGTGATCCTCCGCCTTCTTTACATTGCGAGGGATATCGACTGCATTGTGCAGGGTCACCAGGCTGGTGTTGGCAGGGTGATCCGGCAGAAAGATTGCGGCGTAGTACAGGTCGGACACGCCGGCCCACTCGTAGTTGCCGCGCAGCGTGTTGCCGCCGGAAACCTTCTTCAGGTCTGTCTCAGCTGCCTTGCCGTTCAGGCTTGCGTCGAAGGTCGCGCCCGCATACTGGGGCAGGGTGTTCTGATCGCCGAAGCCGGAGGGCCAGGCAAGGGCTGCTGCGACGGGCGCGCCATTGCGGGTTACATGCACCGATGCATGGATCACGTAGGTGTTATCGAATGAGAAGGTCTTGCTGACCTGCAAGCCATTGCTGGCATAGGTGTACGTCAGGGTCCCGGGTGTCTGTAGCACAGCCGCTGTGTCGGACGGCACATACAGCGCGCTTGCCAGCGCGGTCGTCAGCTCGGGCTGGTAGGTGTAGAGCGATAGCGGGTTGCCATACTTTGCGGCAGCGCGATGGTTGACCAGGTCCAGGGGGTGCCCGGCATCATCTTTCTGGCCCTTCAGTATCCACGATGTGGCTTCCCCGCCGCGGTTGGAAAGGGTGATCCGGTAGAGCGCGTTCTCGACCGTTGTCGTGGCAACGCTGCTGGCCTGGGTCGAGCCTGCACTGGCAGTTCCCGCAGCCAGGGCGGGCAACGGAGACGCGTCAGCAGCCGGCGCCGGGGCTGCGGGTGTGGTTACCGCATGCTGCTGCGGCGAGGCTGGCGTTGTCTTCTGGCGGAAGTACTGCAGCCCCAGGAATACCAGGATGAAGAGCGAGAAGTACATCAGGAGCGAGCTGCCGCCCGGGGCGCCGGGGCCGCCTGTGCTCTGCTGGTTGGGATTCTTGAATTCTGCCAAGGCTGGTTCGTCCTAATCTCGGTTGAGTATCGAATAGGGAGGGGCGCGTAGCGCAGCCTCGCATCTCCATGGTACCTGTGCGGGCCGGCAGGGTCGGGGAAACGCACTACACGGATGGCCGCCCGACCTGCGCCGGCGGAACGGGGTCCCATCCGCCACGGGAGAAAGGGTTGCAGCGGAGCACGCGCCAGCAGGCCATGGCGCTCCCGCGCAGCAGGCCGTGCTCGGCGCAGGCCAGCGCTGCGTACTCTGAGCAGGTTGGCTGGTACCGGCAGCCGGCGGGGCTGAGGGCAAGCGCGTGAAGAACCGGCGACAGCACGTACTTGTACCCGGTGAACACAAGGAGGATGCCGCGCCGGATGGTTGCCGCGGAGAAAGGGCCGCCGGGCCGCTGATCGCTGCGTGGCGCCTTGGTCGCTGGTGCCATCATGCTGGGTGGCTGGTCATGCCCGGCCGGCAGGAGCCTTCCCCGCAGCCTTCCCCGCAGGCTTCCCAGCAGGGGCAGCTTTCGCGCCGCGTCGCGGGACACGCGGGAGTGGATTGTTGGGCGCGCCCGTGGCGAGCCGCCGCGCGACGGCGGCAAATACCACCTCACACTCCCCCTGCAGGGCTGCAAATGGCATGGTGGCTACGGCAGGCCGAGGATGCAGCACGACATCGATGCCGGGCGGAAGAAGGGGCAGTGCGGCGCGTGCCGCAACCCGGATGCGCCGCTTGATGCGATTCCGCAGCACGGCGGGGCCGAGCACACGAGGTACCGTGATGCCGAATCGAGGCTCGCAAGAGAAGGCAGAGGGCAGAGCGGCGTGGGCTTCCCTGTCACCGCGTACGCGGTAGAAGTAGCTGAGCGACGCGCTCTGGTGCTTGCGGCTCGCGCCATAAACCAGGCCGTAATCAGCATGCTTGCAGAGGCGTGTGGCAGAGAAGGAGGTTGGCATGGCAGCGGAACCGTGGTGATGTGCTGCCGGCAGCGTCAGCACATGCAGCGGGGCAAAGAGACAAGACTGCGCCCCGGCCCGGTGTTAGTCGCGGAAGCCTGCGGAGACAGCGATCTTATGACGTCCCTTGGCACGCCGACGGTTCAGCACGGCGGCGCCGCTCTTGGTCTTCATGCGGGTACGGAAACCATGAGTCTTGGAACGGTGGCGGCGATTGGGCTGGAAAGTACGCTTGGGCATGTCGCTGGATCTCCTTGGGCATCGATCTGGTCCACACTGGGAGGCTAGGAACCAGAGCCCGTGGACGAACCTTGAGTATAGCGCAGGATCGTGGCCCGGAGAAGGGAAGCGTGGCCACAGCCTGCATCGCGGCGCCCGGGGCCAGGGCTCGCCGGGCTCTGCGGCAGCGAGCGCACACTGCCGCGCCGCGCGGTTTTG
The DNA here is from genome assembly GCA_964243175.1 of uncultured Acidobacteriaceae bacterium. GTDB lineage: Bacteria > Acidobacteriota > Terriglobia > Terriglobales > Acidobacteriaceae > EB88. Next base: position 8,771 of record CAXTEW010000044.1, on the reverse strand, counting down.
CCCCGAACCTGGGCTGCGGAAAAGCCGGCAACAACACGCAACGGCGCTGCTTTCACCATGCTTTGTGCAACGCCCTGCGACAGCACACAAGCAGCGCGAAAACAAGGTCCAAACCCTTTCACGTCTGTGCTAGTCTGAGCCTCGCTTCGAACGATCCATGGTTGCTGCAAGACGATTTCGGCTGTTGCCCCTGGCGCCATTCCGCTTCGTTCCACAAACTCGTCGCGCGCACTATCAGACTCTCTCCATCCGAGAGCCCGGTGGCACGCATTTCCGTACTGGCACATCGCTTTTCTCTTTGCCGCCGCAAGGCACGCCTGGCAAGAGAGCGCTGCCGGTCGCGTGTTTCACCCGGCGCATGGTGCAGGACGCAGCTGACTTTGCAGGTAAGGACTTTCTGGAATGAGCTTCTATCCCGCCGTACCCGCAGCTCCCTTGAACCCATGGGTTCGCATCCTGGGCGCACTCCAGAAGAAGATCAACCGGCAGGCATACGAAACCTGGTTCAAGCCGACAGTCTTTAGTCATACCGATGGCAATGTACTGATCGTCCGCGTGCCTACGGCCAAGTTCCAGGACATCGGCGACCGCTATGCCAACCTGATCGACGAAGCGCTCGATACGCTGGGGCTTCCGTACGAGCGGGTGGAGTTCGAGTTGCCCAGGGAAGAGCCCGCAGCGGAGGCGCAGAACGAAGATCGGTTCCCCCCGGCATCTACCCACGAAAATCGTGGCCATGACAATCGTGGCCCTGACAATCGCAGTTATGAAAATCGCGGGCAGGAGAGCCGCGGCAGTATGGGCGGCAGCGGCCGGGTCGCGCTGAACGGCAGAACCGATGCCGGCAAGGGCGCGCGCACGGAGGACACAGGAAGCCGCGGCGGCGATGCAGCAGCCAAGGATGGGACAGCGCCGCAGCAGGGCCGCTTTGACTGGAACAGCGCCGCCCAGCTGAACCCCCGGTACACCTTTGAAGCCTTCGTCGGTGGAACCGGCAACCAGTTCGCGCGGGCCGCGGCGGCGGCTGTCGCCGAGTCGCCGGCCAAGGCCTACAACCCGCTGTTCCTTTACGGCGGCGTCGGCATGGGTAAGACGCACCTGATGCAGGCCATCGGCCACGATGTGAAGCGACGCCAGCCAACGGCTTCGATCTGCTACGTGTCGAGCGAAAAGTTCACCAACGAAATGATTAACTCGTTGCGCTATGACAAGATGACCAGCTTTCGCGACAAGTACCGGTCGGTCGACCTGCTGCTGATCGACGACATCCAGTTCCTGACCCAGAAAGAGCGCACCCAGGAGGAGTTCTTCCACACCTTCAACGCGCTGCACGAGAGCCTAAAGCAGATCGTGATCGCGAGCGACCGGCCGCCGAAAGATATCGAGATCGAAGACCGGCTGCGCTCGCGTTTCGAGTGGGGCCTGATCGCTGATATCCAGCCGCCGGACCTCGAAACCCGCGTCGCGATCCTGCACAAGAAGGCGGAGTCCGAAGAGAGTGAACTGCCGGGCGATGTGGCCCTCTTTGTCGCGTCGAATGTGCGGACCAATGTGCGGGAACTGGAAGGCGCGCTGACCCGGCTTTTTGCCTGGTGCAAACTGCACGGTGTCGAGATGTCGCTGACCACGGCGCAGCTTTGCCTTAAGCAGTTCATCGACACGCAGGTGCGCAAGATCACGATTGAAGCGATCCAGCGTGCCGTCGCCGACCAGTTCGGCATGCGCATCACCGAGTTGAAGCAAAAGAACAATTCGCGGTCGATCGTGGTGCCGCGACAGATCGCCATGTATCTGGCCAAGCAGATGACCGAAGCCAGCCTGCCGGAGATAGGGCGCCAGTTTGGTAACAAGCACCACACGACCGTGATGCATTCCATTTCGAAAATCGAGGACCAGCGCCGCGCGGACAAGGACCTGAACCGCATGTTGACGGCGTTGCAGGAAGAACTCGCAACGTAAGTGGCAGGGCTGCGGGGATCGCGGAATGCGTGGTGCGGAGAGATTGGATGAGGCGGGTCTCTGTGCATAGCGGGGGGCCGCCTGAGCGTAGCCCCGGGTCATCCTGAGCGTAGCCGAAGGATCTGCTTCTAACGCCATGCTTATGAAACAAGACAACCGCAGGTCCTTCGACTTCGCTCAGGATGACCCAAGGTTTGTAGGAGAGAAGCAGATCCTTCGGCTACGTTACGCTTCGCTCAGGATCCCCCGGGTTCTGACGAGTAAGAAGGCAGATCCTTTGGCTTCGCTCAGGATGACCCAAGGTTGAACGGGTAAAAAAGCAGATCCGCTCCGCTACGCTCAGGATGACTCTACTGTCTGGGCTACCTGCTGATAGAGCGAGTGCAAGTGAATCCCTGATGGATCGTGCCGCATTCGCCTGAATCGCACTTATGCCGATCGATTCGCGAATGACACCGGCGATCCGGGAAATTACTGCGGCTCCCCATGCCGTGCCGGGTGATCCTTTGCCCCCGCTGCAAGCCACTCGGGCCGCTGCGGGGTGTCGGCGATGGCGGCTACCAGCGCGTAGAAGAATGCATTGAAGTCGCGCGCCGCGGCGAAATCGATCGGCTGCTTCAGGTCGTCCTGCGGGCGGTGGTACTCAATGCGATACCAGGTGCGGTAGCGCTGCTCTGCTTCCGTGCCCGGGTCATAGCCGAAGATGAAGCCGACCGCGGGCACATCATGCTGCATAAAGGGCCAGTGGTCGGAGCGGTGGAGCAGGCCACGCTGCGGCTCGCGATCCGCGCGGATCTCGATGTGCTGTTTGGCCGCCACCGCACGCACCGTGCTGCCCAGCATCGAGTCATCGATGGCCAGGGTCGTCAGCACCCGCAGCGGGAACAGGGGCCGCAGCTGGTCAAGATTGATATCCGCGGTGATTCCAGCAGCCGGCACGGTGGGGTGCGCCGTGAACCACTCCGACCCAAGCAGGCCTTCTTCTTCTGCGGTAAAGGCGCAGAAGAGTGTGGAGCGAGCAAACCCGTGCCCACCCTGGCGGGCGGCGAGCTGTTCCAGCAGCGCGACATACGCGGCGTCATCCAGCGCGCCGTTGTAAATGGAGTCGTTCGCAACTGGTTCGCCGCGCCCGTAACCGTCCAGGTGGGCAGAAACCGCAAGGTATTCGTCCGGTCGCTGCGTACCTGGCAGCACCGCCAGCACGTTGCTGGCGGTGAAGTCACGCGCGGCGACGTGCAGCCGCGCGGCAAGCGCGGTCCGCAGCGGGAAAGTCGGGGAAGCGGCGTGCGTCTTCGCCGCCCCCAGCAGCTCTGCGGCGGTGTGCGTCGTGCCGGCAAGCAGCGCCGGCAGCGCCTCCCAGTTCAGGCGCAGTGTCAGCAGGGCCGGTGCGGCGCCTGGCACCTTGGTCGCCAGGCTCTGCGGCGCGTCGCGCAGGGTCACGACCCGCGCTGTCGGCAGCGGCCAGCGCGGTGGCTCCAGCGGTTCAGAGGGGTCGTCAACCCACATCACTGCCGCCACCCGCGCTGCACGGAGCGCGGCGTTGGTCCCGGCATCCGCCTGGCCCAGGTGTGGGCGAAAGCATACCGCGATCGCGCCTGCCAGGGATGCACCCGCGGCTGGCTGGGCTGCAAGTTGCGCAGGCTCGCAGTAACCCGTCCATACCAGTGGTGCGCGAAAGCTCGACGGGGTCTCCGGCGTCAGGCGCACGGCAATCTGCTCGAGGTTGCGCAGCAGCACGGGTGCAGCGCCCGCGCGCTCCAGCCGAAACTCTGTGCCAGCAGGCAGCAGGTCCACTTTGTGCAGCGGTACTGGCTGGAAGTAAGTGCCAGCTTCCCCGGCCGGCACAAGCCCGGTTGCCTTGAACTGGGCAGCGACCAGCATGGCAGCGCGATCATACTCGGGCGTGCCCGGCTCCCGGCCAGCCATGCGGTCGTTGGCCAACTGCTCAGTGCGGTGCCACCAGGCAAGCGTGTCGCCCACTCCGCCAGGCGGACCCGCTTGCGTTTCTGAGCGGATCTCCGCGTCCCGTGCACCTGGCGGCGTGGCTTGCTGGGCAAGGCTGAAGGAGAGCATCCCGAGACTGAGCAAGAAGGCGGCAGCGTGGCGCTTGCGCATGCGACACGATACCAGACGCTCCAAAGCGCCTATGCCTCCAGAAAGGGCTGCTTTCTCGATCGAGGGGCCAGGGCTGCACCGGCCGTCAGCGGCCCGCAACATTCCGGGAGCGCATGGAGGGGCGCTGCAGGGCAGGCTGCGTCCTTGCTATGCTCGCTGCATGCGCATTGACGCTCCACGGTGGCTGCTTGTTTCTGCCACCCTCTGTGCCGGATGGCTGGCCTCGGGGCCCAGCGCGGCAGCCGCGAAACACCCGCAGGACACCGGGTTCCTGAACCGGACGCTGCTGGTGAATGGTGTGTTGCGGCGCTATGTTGTCTACCTGCCCGAGAACTGGAACAAGAGCCAGAAGTGGCCGATAATCCTGTTTCTGCACGGCTCAGGGGAGCGGGGCAGCGAGGGGCTCGACGAAACTCAGATCGGTCTGCCAGCCAACATCCGCGTCCACCCGGAGCGCTGGCCTTTTGTTGTGGTCATGCCGCAGGTGCCCTTCAATCACCACCACTGGACTGACCCGGACATGATGCAGACCGCCATGGCGGCACTGAACGCCGAGGTGAAGGAATTCAACGGCGACCCGGACCGCACCTACCTGACGGGCCTGTCGCTGGGCGGCTACGGCGTGTGGGAGATCGCGCGTACCAATCCGCATGTGTTTGCCGCGATTGCCCCGGTGTGCGGCGGCATCTTTTGGTCCTACCAGCCGTCGCGCTGGAACGAGCAGACCACGCTGCCAGAGGAGTACGCCCGCGTGCTGCGCCGCGAGCCGGTATGGATGTTTCATGGTGCGGATGACCCGATCGTCAGCCCCCGGCAAAGCACGCTGATGTACGACGCGCTCAAGTCCACCGACGGCAATGTTCGGTTCTGGGAGTACGCCGCGGTGAAGCACAATGTCTGGGACAAGGCGTACAACAACCCTGAGCTGCCGCACTGGCTGCTGGCCCATACACTTGCGGCGGACGCGCATCTGCAGCCCGCGGCCGAGCGCATCCTGGTGCCTGTCCACCCGGTCCCGGCAAAGGTCAATCCCGCCATTCTTGAAGCGTATGTCGGCGAGTATGAGGACAATGGCCTGCTGCAGATTGCGGTGTATCGCGAAGGCGACCAGTTGTTCCAGCGCAACAAGATCGGGGAAGTCACCGAGTTGCTGCCGGAGAACAACAACACCTTCTTCTTCCCGAGTGGCAGCACGACCCGGCTGATCTTTGAGCGGGATGCGACAACTGGTGCCGTGCGGGATGTCATCTCGCGGGACGACCGCCATGAAGAGCACTGGGAGCGGAAACGCTAGGCGCAGCAGGACCGCCTGCCCGGCTTGGGGTCACTTCGTGACTTGTCTTTGTTGATACCTGATTCCTCCCGTTGGTCGTCTTCGCACTTCCCGAGTACGCGTCACGAAGTGACCCCAAGCCGGGCAGGCGGTTTGCCTGTCTTCGTTGACTCTGCTATCGACCGGGCCGAAGGCTGTAGATACGGAAGCCGTAAGGCAGCACCGGCTGGCCGGCCCAGCGCTGCTCGACCGTGGGACGCCACTCGGTTGTGAGGGTGTACCGGCTTTGCAGCAGCAAATCGAGTTCCGGCCAGCGAGCCAGCTTCTGGTAGGTGTGGTCGACTGGGCCACACTCGTCACTGGTGGCGATGATGAGAACGGGCGGGTGAGCCGCAAGCGCCCCCAGCCAGGCAGAGCGGTAGCGTTGCTGCTCGCGGAGGAAGAGCGGCGCAACAGGCAGAACCGCATAGCAGTCATACAGGAAGCCTGTGCTCTGCGGCAGCCCCAGTCGCAGCAGGGTCGTGACGCATCCGCCAGCCATGTCGAGGCACTGGACACGGCCAGCGGGCCCTCCGGGAACCCCAGCCTGCTCCTGAAGCAAGGTGGAGGAGAGCGCCGCGTCGAAGGTGTCGATCTCCGGCGTGTACTGGGCGATTGCCGACAGGGAGCGCGGCACGATAGCAAGCGCTCCGAAGAGTACGCAGAGCAGGGCGCAGCAACGCAGCGGCAGTGGTGTCTCCCGGGAGCGGAGCGCCCCCGGCACTGCCCACGCCAGCAGCAGCAGGAGGAAGAAGTGAAGGGGGTAGCGGTGATACGCGTAGCCGCGGCCCTGCACGCAGAAGGAAAGCAGGCCAAAGCCGCAGCCAGCGAGTATGACGGAGCCCGCAAGGCAGCGCCACGGCCGGCGGCTGATCGCTACTGGAAGCCCCAGCAGACAAAGCGGCAGCATCGCAGAGGAGATCGCGATTGCAAGCAGGTGCGGCAGCCCCAGGCGAAACAGGCTGGCATGCAGAGGGACAAGCTGCGTGGTGATGAGCCAGAACCCGGACGCGGCATGAAGGTAGAGCAGGAAGGCAAGAGCCGCCAGCAGCGGCAGCAGCGCACCTATCAGCGCCCCGGGCAGCGGGGCCAGGAAGGGAGCCGGCAGCCGCGTGGATCGCCGGTTATCTTCCTCTCCGCTCCGACTCGGCGCAGGCACAGGCGCTTTGCGGCGGAAGTGTGTATACAGCGCAAGGAGCGCAGGCAGAAGAAGCAGGGCCAGCGGCTTGATGGTGCTGGCCGCGCCCACGGCCACGCCCGAGCCAGCCAGGGCTGCTGCCTCCAGGCGGCTGCTCGAGCGGCGCAGGCGAAAGCCAGTGAGCAGGAGGGCCACGCCGACCGCCAGGCACGCGGTCACGAGGAGATCCCGCTGGCCGAGTTGCGCGATCCCGTCCCGCCCATGCAGCAGCGCGAAGATCGCCGTGGCCCAGAGCGCAGCAAACAGGGACGCGCCGGCTCTTTGGGGGGCGTGCGCAGTCATTCCCACGTCAATGCCAGCCGTCGCAGCGGTCTCCGCCATCCAGAGCACAAGCAGGAATGCCAACCCGGTGACCAGCAGCAGCAGGAGATCGAAAAGTCGCCATGGCAGTGGTCCATAGCCGAAAAGCCGGATCACCAGCCACTCAACGAAGTAGGTGCCGGGCAGGTTGATATCGACGATCTGCCGGTAGGGCGCGAGACCATGCCGCAGCAGCAGGATGCAGTAGTGCATCAGCGTTGCGTCGCCTACAAGCGGCCAGCGCAGCGAGAGCCTCACGAAGCGGTACACCGCGAAGAGCAGGTATGCGGCCATGCCAGCCTCGCACCAGGGTACGAGGCTGGCTGCCCATTTCAGCCGAAATGGAAGATGCGAATGCAAGGCCCGCCTAGCATAACCCGAGCTGCGGATGGCTCCGCACAGCCCGGCGCAGCGATCGCAAAGCCAGTAAGCATGCAGGCGGGGGCTGGCAGGCAAAGGAGGCATCCATGCCCCACTTCCGTGCAGCCCCCGTACTTACCCCAGCAACCGGCGCCCCTTAGACTGGCAGAATGGGTCTGCTGTTCGAGGTAAGCGCGACCGGCGCATCCGGTGGGCGGCGAGGCCGGATGCACCTGCCGCACGGCATCGTCGAAACCCCGGTCTTCATGCCGGTGGGCACGGCGGCAACGGTCAAGGCTGTCCCCCAGGATGTGCTTGAGGCACTTGGCTCCGCAGAAGCCGTGGCGGCTGGGGAGCAGCCCGGTGCCGGCATCATCCTCGGCAATACCTACCACCTCTACCTGCGCCCGGGGCACGAAGCCGTGCGACGCCTGGGCGGCCTCCATCGCTTCATGAGCTGGGATCGGCCGCTGCTCACCGACTCGGGCGGCTACCAGGTGTTTTCGCTGGCCGCCCTGCGCAAGATCACCGACGAGGGCGTACGCTTCCGCTCGCATCTCGATGGCTCGGCGCACATGTTTACGCCGGAGCACTCGATGGCCGTGCAGCTGGCGCTGGGTTCGGACATCGCAATGGCGTTTGACGAGTGCCTCGAGTACCCGGCGGACGAAGCCCGCGCGCGAGCATCACTGGAGCTGACGATGCGCTGGGCCGAGCGCTCGCTGGGCTACTGGGAGGAGCACAAACACGAGGTTCCCTGGTGGTCGTCAGCTGGCACAGAGGAAGAAAGAGTACAGCGCTGGCCTGCGCCTGTCGTCGATCCCGCGGCACGCCCGAGCCTGTTCGGGATCGTGCAGGGGGGAATGTACCCGGAGCTGCGCCGCGAAGCCGCCGAGCGTATGGTCGCGATGGACTTCCCCGGCTACGCCATCGGCGGCCTCGCGGTAGGCGAACCCCGCGAGCGCACGCTCGAGATCATCGCTGCCACGCTGCCGCTGCTGCCCGCCGACAAGCCGCGCTACGTGATGGGCGTGGGCTACCCGGAGGAGATCCGGGAGTACGCCCGCATGGGCGTCGACATGATGGATTGCGTGCTGCCCACGCGCGCCGGCCGCCACGGCCTGCTGTTTACCTCGGAAGGCCGCCTGAATATCAAGAATCGCCGCTTTGCCGAGGACCAGGGGCCGGCGGACGCGGAGTGTCGCTGCCCCGTCTGCACCCGCTACACGCGCGCCTACCTGCGCCACCTGTTTGCGTCGGGGGAGCCGCTGGGTGCGACGCTCAACTCGGTCCACAATCTTGCTTTCTATCTTGAGACCATGCGCAACGTGCGGCTCGAACTAGCCGCGGCGCCATGAGCCCGCAACATAGGCGCGGCCCTGCCCGTCTATGGAGGCAGTTGCCGGAGTCTTGCAGCGACGCGGTTGGCGCCGAGCCTATGTCCGCCGAACATCAGCGAAAGGGATACGCATGAACCGGTTACAAGCTGCAGCCAGGCCCATGGTCGCGAAGCACCAGGAAGCGTGG
>CAXTEW010000043.1:0-14372 GCA_964243175.1 uncultured Acidobacteriaceae bacterium | reverse complement strand
GGCAGCGGCAGTGCGGTGGGCGCTGGGTCACAACTGACACTTAACCATCCTTCCGTTACTTTCTGGTAGCAACGCTGGCGTAAGAACGTATAACTCAGTAGCGACCGAAGGACCACAAACTGATCCGCAATCCGGAAATACAACCAGGAGACGACTACCCATGAGCAGCATGACACCAGGAATATTGCCTCAAGGCACGATGGGCGGCGGCAGCCGGGCAGGCGCCATCGTGCTGATCGTTCTCGGGCTGCTGGCCATCTTTCTACCGCTCTTTGCCGGCGCAGCCATCACTGCGATCGTCGGCTGGCTGCTGTTGCTGGCAGGCGTAGCGCACTTCTTCTTCGGCTGGCATGCCCGCACAACCGGCGCCGTGGTGTGGCAGCTGATCATCGGCCTGGTGTATGTCGTGGTCGGCTTCTACCTCATTCTGCATCCAGAGCGCGGCCTGCTTACACTGACGCTGCTGCTGGCCTCCTACTTTGTGATCGAGGGTGTGGTCGAGCTGACCATGTACTTCCGGCTGCGGCGGGCGCATCGCGCCAGCTGGTTCCTGTGGGACGGCCTGGTGACACTGGTGCTGGGCGTGCTGATCTGGTCGAACTGGCCGTTCAGCTCGGTTTGGGCACTGGGCACGATCGTCGGCATCAGCCTGCTGATGAGCGGGGTCTCGCGCCTGCAGTTTCGCCATGGATCACCACTGCTGGGCGCCAGCGGGCCGGTCTAAAGAAGCCTTTGCACAAGTACACGCCACGCCGGTTCATCATAGGCGCCACGAAGGGGCCGCCAGCCGCGTAGGCGCGCTACCTGCCGCGGCTAGCGCAACAGCTCTTCGAGCGCCAGACTGAGCTCGGTCTTGTCGTCGCGATACTTCACGATGACCGGGGTGTACACGCTCAGCCCCCACTCGGCGGCGCGGCCTTTTGCCACGGCCCGCGCCCCGGGGACAACCACCGCATCTTCGGGGATGATGAGCGGCATATCCCCTTCCGCGCGGATCACGCTCCCATGCACCACGTCGTATACCGGCGTACCACGGGTCAGCACGGTTCCAGCAGCCAGCACCGCACCCCGGCGCACGACCGTGCCCTCATACACCCCGCAGTTGCCGCCCACCAGCACATCGTCCTCCAGGATGACGGGGCTCGCATTCACCGGCTCCAGCACCCCGCCGATCTGCGCCGCGGCGCTGAGGTGCACACGCCTGCCCACCTGCGCGCACGAGCCGACCAGTGCATGCGAGTCGACCATGGTTCCCGCATCGACATAGGCACCGACATTGACGTACATCGGCGGCATGCAGACGACGCCTGGTGCCAGGTAAGCGCCGGCACGCACAGAGGAGCCGCCAGGCACGATGCGCACGCCATCTTCCGGCGTCCACTGACGCGCCGGATAGGTGTGCTTGTCCACAAACGGGAAGCGCTCCGCCGTGGAGCCGGTATGCCGCGGGCCTATGCCCTCACCCTGGAGGCGGCCCAGGCGGAAGCCAAGCAGGATTCCGCGCTTGACCCACGGGTTCACACGCCAGCCCAGGGCTGCGGCGGCATCCGGCTCGGCAGCCCGCAGGGTTCCAGCCTCGAGCGCCTGGCGCAACGCCACAAAGGCGGCCAGCGCCAGCGGGTCGTCCAACGCAGCAGCGCCCGCGGCAAATGCGGACTCGATCCTCTCCTCGAGACCGGCGTGTGGATGCAAAGCAGGTACTTGGCTGGCAGCCATGGGGTTGATTCTTCACTTCCTCTGGTTTCTCAGTAGGAGGGAACTGCAAAGACTCAGGCAGCCGGCACCGGGGCATCGGCGAGTAGCCCCAGTTCCGCGGCAAGGGTGTGCAAGCGCTCGCGCGTCGGCGCCGCAACCGGCATCATGGGCAGCCTGTAGGTTTCATGGAGGCGGCCCATCATGGCCAGCAGCGCCTTGACAGGCCCGGGGCTGGGCTCGAGGAAGTTGGCCAGTATCAGCGGGAAGTAAGTATGGTTGAGCCGGCGTGCGGTCGCCCAGTCATTGTTGATCGCGGCGTGGATCATGGCTGTCATCTCGGTCGGGATCACGTTTGAGGCGACCGAAACGAGCCCGTCTCCACCGGCGCCCAGCACACCCAGCGCCATGGCGTCATCCCCGGCGTAGACCGAGAAGGACCGCGGCACCAGGGTCAGCAGTTCCGTTATCTGCGCCAGGTTCCCGCTCGACTCCTTGATGGCGACGATGTTGCTGTCGGCGTCGAGCAGCCGCACCACGGTTGCCGGGTCAAGGTTGACCCCGGTCCGGCCCGGTATGTTGTAGAGCGCCAGGGGGAAAGGCGCGATGGCTTCAGCGATCGCATGGAAGTGCTGGTACTGCCCTTCCTGTCCCGGCTTGTTGTAAAAGGGGTTCGCGCTCAGGATAGCGGTCACGCCCGGCACCGCAGCCGCCCACTGTGCCCGCTCCACAGCATCCCGCGTGGAGTTACTGGTACACCCGGCCCAGACCGGCACCCGGAACGCCGACTGCGCTGCGACCGAGCGGATCACCGCCTGCCATTCATCGCGGGAAAGGGTCGGCGTTTCGCCCGTCGTGCCACAAGCCACCAGCCAGTCGACGCCCGCCCTGGCAGGGCTTTCCGCCTGCCCCGGAGCGCCCCGGCGAGCCACCTCATCCCGCTCGCGAGCGGGAGCAGGTAGCTGGCCGATCTGCCACTCCACCAGCGCCCGCAGGGCTGCGTCATCCACGGCCCCATCGGCCCGAAAAGGGGTTACCAGCGCTGTTCCGCACCCTACCAGTTTCATACCTCCACGAGTCTATACCGCCTTTCGCCGCGGGAGACCACGGCGCCGCACCGGCGGCAGCAGACGCATTCGTCGTCGCGCAAGCCCATCGCTTATCGAGCGCATTCCCGTTCTGGTTTCCCCTGTCGCGTTCCCCGGGACGGCCTGCTCATGGCTCGCACTCCCGTGCCGATCAGGAAGGAGCAGGCGTTGTGAAACCAGGCACCGCCATGAGGCACCGCTATGATTTCCGTCATCATCCTGACCAAGAACGAGGAACGCGATCTACCCGGGTGTCTCCACTCGGTGCGCTGGTGCGACGACGTGCATATCTTCGACTCGGGCAGCACGGACAACACGCTTGCGGTAGCCCGGAGCCTGGGAGCGCAGGTGCATGAGCGCGAGTTTGATTCGTACGCCGCGCAACGCAACGCGGCGCTGGACACGGTTGTTTTCAAGCACCAGTGGGTGTTTCTCCTGGACGCGGATGAGCGCCTGAATCTCCGCTCCTGGAACGAGGCAGTCGAGGCTGTCGCCACCGCGCGCCCGGCGGTCAACGCATTCCGCATCCGCCGGCAGGACCACTTCCTGGGCCGCCGCCTGCGCTACGCACAGATTATGGCGCAGTACACGCGCCTGGTGCGCATCGGTTTCGTCCGCTACACCCGCGCGGTCAATGAGTACCTAGAGGTCGAGGGCGAAACCGGGCAGTTGCGGGGCTACTTCGATCACCACTCGTTTTCAAAGGGGCTCGAGCGCTGGTTTGAGAAGCACAACCGGTACTCCACCATGGAGGCCAGGATTGTTGCCGAGCGTTCTTTTGAGCAGGACGCCAAGCTCACGACCGCCTTGTTTGCCCACGATTTCCATACCCGGCGCCGGGCCCAGAAAGCCATCTTCTACAAGCTGCCTGCGCGGCCGGTGCTGCGCTGGGCCTACCTGCTGTTTGCCCGGGGCGGCGTGCTGGATGGCCGCGCCGGGCTCATCTATGCCACGCTGCAGGCGGTCTACGAGTGGCAAATCGTGCTCAAGACACGCGAAATGGTCGACGTGAAGCGCACCCAGGGGCCCGAGTTGGCGCTGCGTAGTGATCTCCCAGGCAGCCTTGACGAACGCGGTACCCTGCAGGCGAGGGAGGCCTAGATGCCTGCACAACGGTACACTGGCACTTGTTTTCCGGGCGCGCAAGCCTGAGTACCGCAGCCCACGAGGTCCCCCCTGCTGACGCCCATGCTTTCCGTCCTGATCATCACCAAGAACGAGGAACTGGATCTGCCTGGCTGCCTGCAGTCGGTGGGCTGGTGTGACGACGTGCATGTGTTCGATTCCTTCAGCACTGACCGCACGGTTGAGATCGCGCGGGCGGCGAGCGCGGTGGTGCATCAGCGGGTTTTCGACACCTATGCCGGGCAGCGGAATGCCGGGCTGGCTGTCCCCTACAAGCATCCCTGGGTGCTGATCCTCGATGCGGATGAGCGGGCCAACCCGGCGCTGGCCGCCATCCTCAATCGAGAGCTGGCAGCAGCCGATGCGGTCACAGCATCCGGCGCCGCGACGGACGCTTTCCGGCTACGCCGCCGCGACCACTTTCTCGGCCGCTGGCTCAAGCATGCCCAGACGACGCCCTTCTACATCCGCGTGCTGCGGCTCGGCAAGTCTCGCTTCCGTCGCGACGTGAACGAGGTCCTCGAAGTCGAGGGCGCAATCGTTGATCTCGGCGAGGCTTACTTCGATCACTATCCTTTTTCGAAAGGACTGACGCACTGGGTTGCACGCCATAACAGCTACTCAACAGGTGAAGCGAAGATAGTGGCGGGGAGTGCGTTTGCGGGCGAAGTCTCGTGGCGCAAGGCGCTGTTCGCGAGGGACTTCAACGAAAAGCACGCGGCCCGCAAGGCCATCTTCTACAGCCTGCCCGGGCGTCCGGTGATGCGCTGGGCCTACCTGATGTTTTACCGGCGCGGCGTGCTTGATGGACGCGCCGGCTTTGTGTACTCGACGCTGCAGGCATTTTACGAGTGGCTCATCGTGCTGAAGACAACAGAGCTGCGCGATGCCGCGCGGGCCAGGGAAGAGGAGCATACGTCGTAATGGCCGAAGCCGAAACAGCCCACTCGCCGCTTGGTGCCGGCGCCGAGCTCAATGCCGGTGCCGACCCAACGCTGCGCCCCGCGTTCTCGCGTGGCAACCGCATTGCTCGTCTGCTTTGGGGCATCACTTATGTGCTGCTGTACCGGCCGTCGCCCCGGCCCTTCCATGCCTGGCGTGCGATGCTGCTGCAGCTCTTCGGCGCGAAGCTCGGCGCCAAGTGCCACTTCTATCCGAAGGGCAGAATCTGGGCGCCATGGAACCTGGTCTGCGAGGATCGCGTCTCGCTTGGCGATGATGCCGAGTTATATAACCCGTCGCCCTTCTTTCTCGGCTCGCACAGCATCGTGTCGCAGGGGGCGTATGTATGTGGCGCAACGCACACCTACAACGATCCCAACTTCCCGCTGGTGTCTGCGGCCATGCGGCTCGGCGCCTACTCCTGGGTGTGCGCGCGCGCGATTGTTTCGCCAGGGGTCAACATCGGCGACGGCGCCATCCTGGGGCTGGGTTCGATTGCGACCCGGGACCTCGAGCCATTCGGAATCTACGCTGGGGTGCCGGCGAAAAAAGTCAAAGAACGCGAGCGTACCGCGGTACCCGAACAGTATCGGTGACGATGCAGACCGCCTGCGCGGCTGGCCGTCACTTCGTGGCGTCTTCTTATTAAGACGCGCTCCTCCTAAGCGAGGAGCGGGCTCATCCCTGGCAAAAACAGGGTCATCCTGAGCGAAGTCGAAGGACCTGCGGTGGCCCATTTAACTCAGCTAGCGAAGTAGCCGAGCCACTTCAGCAAAGTCGCACGTGACCGGCATGCTCTGGGCAGCGAGCCACTCAGCAGCACGCACAGCGCCGGCAGCAAAGCCCTTCCGGGAGAACGCCTCATGCTGCAGCGTCAGCGCTTCGTCCGCGGAACGAAGCGTCAACACGTGCAAACCCGGAGCATCGCCTTCTCGATACGACGCAATCTGTGCGTGCTGCTGTGACACTTCTCCGACTACCCGCTGCAGCGTCAGTGCAGTGCCTGATGGCGCGTCTTTCTTGGCGACATGGTGCGTCTCCGAGATCGCGAGCTCATAGCCGGGCAGCGACGCGGCGAGTTCACGCGCAGCACGGAAGAACGCCTGCACCCCGAGAGAGAAGTTGGTCCCATGCAGCAGGGAAGCCCCGTGCTGCTGCGCGAGTGCTGTCATCTCAGGCAGCGCAGCATACCAGCCGGTGGTACCGACAACGACTCTTGCACCAAGCGGCAGCAGCACGCGCAGGTTTTCGAGCACCGCCACAGGCGTGGTGAAATCGATGACCACGTCTGTTGTTTTCAGGAGCGAAGCATTGAGCGCACAGGCTCTCCCATTCTCTGCTGCACCCAGTACCTGCACCGTATGTCCGCGCTCGCGTGCGGCCTCGGCCACGGCGCTTCCCGTCTTACCTCTGCCCAGAATGAGTAACTCGGCCATCTCTAAATCCTAGCAAGAGCGCCTGCGCCGCTGGCGGTCATTTCATGACATGTCATCTTCACCTACAGAGTCAGGCGCGCATCCACGTCAAAGATTGCAGGATCAGGGTCGCTGAAAAACTCCGCGTGCAGCGAACGGATCGCTTCCTCAACATCGTCCTCATCGATCATGAAGCTCATGTTGATTTCACTCGCACCCTGCGAAATCATCCGCACGTTGATGTGCTTGATCGCGTTGAACAGTCGCGCGGCCACGCCGGAGTGGCCGCGAATATCCTCGCCCACCAGGCAGACCAGCGCCTTGCGACCCTCATACTTCACGTCGGCCAGCTTGCTCAGGTCAGCGGCAATTGCAGGCAGCGCCTCGTTCGAGTCGACAGTAAGCGACACGCTCACCTCGGAAGTCGATACCATGTCGACCACGCATTTGTGCTTGTCGAAGATATCGAAAATCGCTTTCATGTAACCGTGGGTCATCAGCATGCGGCTGGCGACCACGTCGACAATGGTCAGGCGCTTTTTTGCAGCGATACTCTTCACGGGATTGCGGCAGGGCGGCGCCAGCGCCTGGATACGCGTGCCCTCATTGCCAGGGTTCCGCGAGTTCAGCACGTATACCGGGATGTTCTTCTTGACGGCAGGCAGAATGGTCGCAGGGTGCAGCACCTTCGCGCCAAAGTACGCCAGTTCGGCGGCTTCTTCAAAGGAAATGGACCGCACTCGCAGCGCGCCTGGAACCACGCGCGGATCGGTCGTCATGATGCCGTTCACATCGGTCCAGATCTCGATCGCCTCGGCATCGACCCCGCCACCCACCAGCGCTGCCGTAAAATCGGAGCCGCCGCGGCCCAGCGTGGTCGTCGCCCCGGTCTCTGTCGAGCCGATAAAGCCTCCCAGCACCACCGTGCGGCCGGCATCGGTATGTGGCAGCACAAGGTCGCGCAGCTGCTGCTCGATACGCGCGTCGTCAGGCACGGCGCGCATGTGCTGCGCATCCGTGATAATGCAGCGCCGCGCGTCCACGTGTACGCCCTCCAGCCCGCGTGCTGCGAATACTTCGGCGATCATGCGGCTCGACAATCGCTCGCCATAGGACACGATCATGTCGTTAATCCGGGGCGTCAACTCGCCGACCGCGGCCAGGCCGCGCAGTACTTCGTCGAGCGCGGCAAACTCTGCCGGAAGCCATCCGCCTGCATCCGCAACGCCCAGCTCCGCTGCTGCTTCCTGGTGGCGCAGCAGCAGACGCTGTGTCATGGCCAGCGCCCCGTCGCGCTCACCATGCGCAGCCGCCGCCGCCGCCAGCAGCAGCTGGTCGGTCACCTTGGACATGGCACTGACGACCACGATCGGCTGCAGTGCTGGGGTGCGCCGCCCGGCAACGATGCCCGCCGTGCGAAGAATAGCCGTGGCGTCCTCGACCGAGGTCCCGCCGAACTTCATGACGACATATTTCATACCTTGCGTATCTTCTCGTCCGTCGCCCTTATACCTCGCGCGACGAAGCAGCCTCCCGCGGCAAAAGGTCTCCAGCGGCATGCAGCAGCTCGGCATTCAAGAGAGCCGCGCCTGCTGCGCCCCGGATCGTGTTGTGGGACAAAACGGTGAACTTCCAGTCGAGCAGGGTGCACGGCCGCAGCCGGCCCACGGTCGTGACCATGCCGGCGGCACGGCCACTGCCGCGCATGCGGTCCAGTCGCGGCTGCGGCCGGTCTTCGGCATGGAGATACTCGACCGGCTGCGCGGGAGCGCTCGGCAACTGCTGCCCGGCAAGCGGCCTGAACGCACGCCAGGCGGCAAGTATCTGCTCGCGGGTTGCAGGCGACTGCAGCTTGATGCTGACTGATTCCGTGTGGCCGTCTTCCACCGGCACGCGATTGCAGTGGGCAGTCATGCGCAGCAGCAGCGCGTCTACCTTTCCTGCGGCATAGGTGCCCAGCAGCTTCGCCGTTTCAGCGACCATCTTTTCTTCTTCGTTGCGGATGAACGGAACAACATTGCCAAGAATGTCGAGCGATGCGACGCCGGGATAACCTGCTCCCGAGACTGCCTGCATGGTCGTGACGAACAGACTTTCTATCCCGAACAACTCCGCAAGCGGCTTGAGTGCCATCACCAGCCCGATAGCCGAGCAGTTGGGATTGGTCACGATGTAGCCGCCCCGCTCCCAGCGCTGCTCCCGGGTCAGGGCCAGGTGGGCCGGGTTGACCTCGGGAATCACCAGCGGAGTGTCGGCAGCCATGCGGAAGGCAGCAGAGTTCGATATCACCGCGCAGCCCGCCCCGGCAAAGCGTGGCTCGAGGTCGAGCGCAATATCTGTGTCGAGTGCGGCGAAGATCACGCGCGGCGTGTTCTCATCCGGCACCGCGGGCGACAACGGCATGTCCGCAAAACGCTCGGGCAGGCTGGACGCGAGCTTCCAGCGGACGGCGTCGCCGTAGCGCTTGCCGCTCGAGCGATCGCTCGCCGCCAGCCAGGTGACACGGAACCACGGATGATCTGCCAGCAGCTCGAGAAAGCGCTGCCCCACCATGCCGGTCGCACCCAGGATGCCAATGTCTACTATCTCCGCTGCTGCGTTGCCCTGCTCCCTGACGCTGTCTGACTCTCCCATACTGCTGTGTTTCTCTCCTGTGCGCGGCCTGTAGCGAGCCTCTTAGCAGTGTAGTGGCACTACCCTCTTTGCTGCGTGGTCAGGCTTCTGCTCCTAGGGCAGTTCACGCTCGAAACCCTGCTCAATCCAGCACTTCCACTTCGTCGAACCGGCTGAGGTCTATATCCAGCAGGCCCGTCCCCTTGTCGCGCCGGTAGATGTCAGCGAACTTTCCGTTCCAGATCACTTCGCTCGCGACATAGGAGATGCGTGCGTGAATGGTTTGTGCCGAGGTCTGGTCTACGCCGCTTACCTGCAGAATAATCTCTCCCTTAAGGGCCTGGAACTGCTCCCGGCTAAGCCCGAAGAAGAGGCTGTCCGGCGTAACGCGGTGAACAAGCGTCCAGCCCAGGGGCAGAAACGAGATACTGTTCCGCTCGAGGGCCAGGGCGGTGTAGCGCCTGATCGATGGCTGCCCCTTCTCAAAATAGGCAGCGGTCAGGGAGGCTTCGACCTGGATAATCTCGCTGCGAGCCACGTTCGTCAGCCGGATCAGCAGAGCCGGGTCGCCGTCCAGGCGCATCACGCCGTTCTGGCTGAAGCGAATGCGTACCGCTGCCCGGGCAAAGCGGGCGAACAGCAGCCCGGTGACCAGCGAGAAGCCGAACAGGCCGGCAAACGACTCGACCGCCACAAGGGTGTTGGCCCGGGCGCCGATTGGCACGACGTTGCCGTAGCCAATGGTGGTAAACGTGTGAACGCTGAAAAAGAAGGCACGCCAGAAGGTACTGACCTGTGGATCGGGACCACTGTCGGCCAGCGCACCAGCGCCAAAGAGCAGGTAGCCATAGGCGAAGACCAGGTTGAGCGCCACGAAAAGAAACACCACGAACAGGAGGAAGCTGCCCGACGACATGTGCAGAAATGTCGAATAGCTGAACAGTTCTCGCGCGCTCCGGCGGCTGCGCAGAACATTGAAGCTGCCATCGCGGTTGATGAGGCGATCCTGCGCCTGGCCCGAGAGCGCATTGCCAATCCCCAGATCTTCCCCTGAGTGCGAGGTGTGTCTGCCCATAGCCGCATCACCCTCCCGGCTGTGACGGTACTACACAGGGGCGGTCAGGAGTTCTGTCCAGACTGGCGGGCAGGGGAAGATTCCTCTTGCTTTCCGTGTATCTGTTAGATATACCGTGCGCCATGCCCGGTCTGCCCAAAACGGGCCCTGCTGGCATGGTGCGATGAAACGCTCGCGGCACTGGACCGTGCGCCCGAGCCACAGGTTGCGGAGGCGGTCTGATGAATGCTGGCGATCCACTCTGGATGAAGGTTTTTCTCGGTGTCCACGTCGCTGCCGGCACCTGCTCGTTCCTGCTGGCGCCAATCGCGCTCGCCACAGCGAAGGGGGGCAAACAGCATAAGCGCTGGGGCATGGTTTACCTGTGGTCCATGGGCGCGGTTGCGGCCACGGCGCTGCCCATGGCGCTGTTTCGTCCCGTGCTCTTTCTCGCGCTGGTCGCGATCTTCAGCTTCTACCTCGCGTTCTCCGGCTACCGCGTGCTGCAGCTGAGGCAGCTGGCCCGCGGCGGCCAGGCCCAGCCCGTCGACTGGATCGCCGGCGTCTTTACCTTTGTCGCGAGTGCCGCACTCGCAGCGCTGGGCATCTTCCGCCCCGCCATGGTGCAGCACCTCGGGATCGAAGCAGTTGTCTTCGGCATCATCGGCATGCAGGCCGCGGCCACGGAACTATGGACCTTTGTCCGCAAGCCGAAGGACAGGATGTTCTGGTGGTATACGCACCTGGGCAACTTCATGGGCAGCTACATCGCTGCGTGGACAGCCTTCTCGGTGGTCACACTGCCGCAGCTCCTGCACAATGGTTCGTGGCTCCTGTGGCTGTGGCCAACAGCGGTCGGCGTACCTGCCATTGTGCTCACGACTGCGTATTACAAGCGCAAGTTCGCGCCGCGAGCGAAGCCGGGTGCCCCGCAAGCCGTGGCGCCTGCTTAATCGTCCGTGCCCGTCGGCTTCCAAGGAACCTGAGCTGGTCGCGGAACGGTCTCGCGTCAGGTCTTGCGCGTAAGTCAACCACAACCCATCGGTCGCGTCCGGGATGAACCACTTGCTTAACCCTGCCATGCGAAGGATGAAAACGCGTGTCGACGCGGAGCGGATGTGCTTCCACCACAATCAGCCCAGGGGCTCTAGTACGTGAACTGCTCCTGCACCGTTCCACCAGCTGTCACCGTGATGGTGGCAGACTGCCTGCCGAGCTTCTCATGCACGGCAGACAGGGTATAGGTGCCGGGCGGCAGGCCCTTGATCGAGAAGCGACCTTCATCATCCGTGACCGCGAAAAAGGGGTTCGCCAGGATGTTGAGGTAGCTATGCATCCAGGGATGATTGTTGCAGCGGATCGGCATCATCAGTTCCGGCGACTCGAAGTAGCGGGTGACTGGATCGGCATGGGCATTCTGCGATACATCGAATGCATTGTTGCCCGGCTGCGTCGGCGACATGTGCACGTTATGCAGGGTGTTGTCAGAGTTGGTGAAGTGCACACCCTGGCCGATCATTGCGCCTGAAACATGCGGCTCAAAGCGGCATCCACGCTGGTCAATCACCACCGGCGTACGCGGGATCGGGTAGGCGCGATTGCCCAGTCCATCCTGGATAAACACCAGCACATTGCCGAGGCCACCATGGTTCACGACGTAGTCGCTGGTCATGGGGCTGTGATTCGGGTCGCCGTTCATGGCGCAGTTCGGGTCCTGGGCCATATCGATCTCGATCGGCTTCGGCGCGGGTTTGGAAAGGTGCACAACACCCGTGACGGTGCCGCCGTGTGCGTAGTCGATCTGCGTAAAGTTCTTGGTTCCTTCGAGCGAACCCTTGCAGCCACTGGTGCCGAGCAGGCACGCCGCCGTGATGACAAGGAAAAGAGAACGCGCGTTCAGGGTCCGCGTAGGGTGGGGCAGCTTCATGGAAATATGCTACGCCTCAGCGCTCGATACGCCTGCTCAGCGCCGCCGCCTGACGGTGCGATGGGTGCCGAAGCTGAACACACCCAGTGCCACGAGCAAGTGAACGATAAACCATAGCGAGATTCCCTGGCTGAGATAGATCAGGAACAGCACCAGCACGCGCGGCAGCAGGAGCCACAGCGCTGCACCGACCAGCACATCCACAGGAAACCGCCAGTGGGCGAGCCAGCCGAGAAGCAGTGCCACCCGCGGCAGAAACAGGCTGAGAACCAGGAACCACAGTGGCAGGAAATGCATGCTGATCATAGTTGCAGTTGTCTCCACATCGCCTCCCACATCATTCAAGGGAGTGCTGTTTTTAGCTGAGCGCCGCAATGATGGCGCCCGCGAACGCGCTGGTACCTGCCGTGCCGCCAACATCACGCGTCAGGGTGCTCGCCTGGCTGTACACGGCTTCGATCGCCTTCTGGATCCGCTCCGCAAGCGCTGTTTCTTCGAGGTGATGCAGCATCAGCACAGCCGACTGCAGCAGGGCTGTGGGGTTGGCTTTGTCCTGCCCGGCGATATCGGGCGCCGAGCCGTGGACTGCCTCAAAGATTGCCGCATGCTCCCCGAGGTTGGCCCCCGGTACCAGCCCCAGCCCGCCGACAAAGCCCGCGCACAGGTCGCTCAGAATATCGCCGTACAGGTTCTCCATCACCATTACGTCGTACTGGTACGGATTCGTGACCAGCTGCATGCAGGTGTTGTCGACAATGTGTTCGGCGTACGCGATATCCGGGTGCTGCTCGGCGATCTTTCGCGCACAGCGCAGGAACAGGCCATCCGTCAGCTTCATGATGTTGGCCTTGTGGATCGCGTGCACCCGCTTGCGGCCATGCTTCTCGGCATACTCGAATGCAAACTTTGCGACGCGGGTCGAACCTTTTTCCGTGATGACTTTGAGTGAAGTACAGACGCCGGGCACGATCTCCTGCTCCAGCCCGACATACAAGCCCTCGGTATTTTCGCGGACGATGACAAGGTCGACATCCGGGTACTTGGTCGCGAGTCCGGGCAGGTTCCTGATCGGGCGCACATTCGCGAACAGGTCAAACTGTTTGCGCAGCGTGACGTTGATCGATTTGAAACCCTCGCCGATCGGGGTCGTGACTGGCCCCTTCAGCGCTACTTTCGTCCGGTGCACCGACTCGTACAGCGCCTTGGGGATGTACTCGCCTGTTTTCGCAAAGGCATCTGCGCCAGCGTCATACCGCTCCCACGCGAAGGTGGAACCCGGTGCCGCGCCTGCTGCTTCGCTCGCTGCCTCCAGGATGCGGATCGTCGCGTCTGTGACTTCGGGACCAATCCCGTCTCCGGGGATAAGTGTGATCGTGTGTTTGCTCATAAACTCTGCGCCTCTGGCTTCCCGCTGCCCGGACCCTCGATCGAAGTTGTGCTGGCCTGGGCAGCCTGCGTCCGCGACTGCACCAGCTGCTCCAGCTCGTCGCGGAACTCGGCCGCATCCTTGAACTCGCGGTATACACTCGCGAACCGTATATACGCGACCGTGTCCAGCTTCTTCAGTCCGTCCATGATGAGGGTGCCGAGCTCGGCGGTCGTGCGCTCGCGGTCCGGGGCGTCGTTAAGAAAGACCTCCGCGGCATCGGTTAACTCTTCCAGCTGGCGCATTGCAATCGGTCGCTTCTCACAGGCATGCTGCAGTCCGACCAGCATCTTCTGGCGATCGAACTTCTCGCGGCGGCCATCTTTCTTCACCACCATGTACGGGATTTCGTCGATGCGCTCATAGGTGGTGAAGCGCTTGTTGCAGCGCTCGCACTCGCGCCGCCGCCGCACCGCTGCCGCCTCCTCGATCTCGCGCGAGTCCACAACACGATCCTGGGTGAAGGCGCAGAAAGGACACTTCATAGCGTGGAAACATTCTACATAGCCCTGCGGGCAGCAACGCGCGGGACAGGATCAGCCAACTCCTGGCTCCGGATGTACCAGGCAGCGTCTCGAAGGCGCCAAATGTAGAAGCAGGCTTCCGTGCGCTGTCTCCGGCTCAAAGACGCTTGCGCACAGCCCGCCGGACCAGTTCCGTCGTGACGCCGTAAATCACGTGCGTCACCCACTCGCTGACTCGCTCCTGCGCCGGCTGCTCGGGCACCGGCTCTACCAGCTTGGCCTGCGGCAGCAAGCCCTCGTGCATCACGCGGTTGAGCGTCAGCCCGAACGCCGCGCCAGCCCAGGCCGTTGATCGCGGCTGGTACTCGGCAGCCAGGCCGTAGACCCCGCCCGTAAGCGTCCCAAAACCCCAGTGCAGCCCCTGGGTGAGCGGCTTCTTGACAGATGGTGGCAGCTCAATGCCTGCGGCAGCCGCGGTCCGCTCCACGATCTCCTCGGGTGGTTCCTGCTGGCCGCGTGTACGTGGCGGCATTAGCTTTTCCCCGATCACCTTTGCTGCAGACCCAACCAGTCCGCCCGCCAGCCCGGCCAGCAGTGCTTTGTGGAAGGAAGTCGGACGTTCCTTT
>CAXTEW010000042.1:0-14684 GCA_964243175.1 uncultured Acidobacteriaceae bacterium | reverse complement strand
AATGCACCTGCCGGTCCTGCTCATGGTGGGGACGGAACAGATCGAGGCAGTGACGGTGAACATGTCCCATAATGGGGTGCTGCTGCAGGTCCCGCGTGCCCTTTCCCCGGATACGGGGCTGGAGTTTCTGCTCGAAGTGCCGAGAGAAGTAACACTGAACGATTCGACAGCCGCGATTCACTGCGCGGGCCATGTCATCCGCAGCTACAAGGAAAATGGTTCGTGCTACGTCGCAGCAGTGATCGACGAATACCGCTTTCAGTAGACGTGTGATGGCAGCAGGAAAGGGTTCGGGCGAGCATCCTCCATGGATCAGAACAACGACAAGACACGAGCAGGGGCGGGTACAACGATGCCCAACAGCCCGACGAACTTCGCAAAGCCCCAGGGCGCTTCCCCCGTGCCAGCGCAGGCGCCGGGTAACTCAACCGTAGCGCACCGCGAAAGTCCCACCCGCGTCATCCTCGCCGACAGCCAGGCTATCTTTCGCGTCGGCATGAGCAAGGTATTTGCCGCGGAGCAGGACATCCACGTCATAGCGCAGGCCGACAGCCTACCTAACCTCAGAACCACTCTGAAGCAGCACCATGCCGATGTTCTGCTGCTCGACTGGAACATCCTGGGAGGGCACACGGAGTTTGTGCCGGAGTTGATCAAGGCCGGTCCAGCACCTGTCAAGATGATCGTCCAGGGCGCCATCGCGGATGAAACCCGCATGATCGAGCTGTATCGCAATGGAGTGCGCGGTACGATCTCGCGGGCTATTTCACCGGACCTGCTGCTACGCTGTGTCCGCAAGGTCGCCTCCGGCGAGACCTGGATCGACAACCAGTCGCTGACTCTGCTGATCGATGCCTACAGGCTGCAGGCGACGCAGGGGCTGAACACCAAGGCTGCGCCGCGCCTGTCTCCGAAGGAAATCTCGATCATTACCTACATCAGCCAGGGAAAGCGCAACAAGGAGATCGCGCACCATATCGGCACCAGCGAACAGGTGGTGAAGAACTACCTGCGCAAGATCTACGACAAGCTGGGGGTTTCCGATCGTCTGGAGCTGGCGCTCTACTCACTGCACCACGATTTGCAGAAGAACGTGGTGCCCGGCCAGGGTCGCTCCACCGTGGCGGTACCACCGGCTACGCCGCGCACGACCGAGGCATCGTAGGCAGGCTCCCGCAGGCCGATGATCGAACTTCCTGCGCGGCCGGGTGGTTTCCAGTCGCGCCGTTCAAGATCACAGAGGCTGCTCCGCCGCTTGACCTCCCGGCTCCTCAGCCAAGAATCTCGAGCAGGGCGGCGTGGTGGCGCTCCGGCAAGCGCTTCCTCTGCAGCTCGCGATTGACCACCACGTGCTTGGTTTCTGCGTCAGCCAGCAACACACCATCGCGGTACAACGCATAGCTGAAGATCAGCATTGGGCCGCGCAGCGCCTTGACGCAGGTATGCAGCTCGAGCACATCGTCATAGCGCGCGGGCTTCCGGTACCGGCAGGATGCTTCGACTACCGGCAGCACGCAGTCCTCCTGCGCTTCCAGTTCCTGGTAGGAGAAGCCCAGCGACCGCATCAGTTCGACCCGGCCTATTTCAAACCAGGGAAAGTAGTTTCCGTGGTAGACGACGCCCATCTGGTCAGTTTCGGCATAGCGTACCCGCAGGCTCGTCGTAAACTTCATTGACGCCAGTGTACTTCCGGATGTCTCGGATGGGCTGCTTCCATGTTACTAACGAGTTAACCGTAGCGACGGACCCATGGTCGTGTGCACGCTGGAGCGGAAGCGATGCTTGAAGAAATCTCTGATATCGTGCTCGAGCCCCGGCTTGCCGCCCCCGGTGAGACAACGCTTGTTCCGCGGCTGGTGGCGCGTCGAGCGCAGATAGCCGTCGGCATCCTGTTCCTCGTCAATGGGGCAAGCATCGGCTCCTGGGTTCCCCACATTCCGGAGCGAGCACAGGCTCTCCACCTCAACGAGGCGCAGCTGGGTTCGGTGCTTCTGACCGCCGGCATCGGGGCGCTCTGCGCCATGCCGGCCTCGGGCGCGCTGCTGCGATTCGCCGGCTCCAAGTGGGTCTGCATCGTTGCCGGTTTGCTCTTCCCTGCACTGCTTACCCTGGTGATCCTGCTGCCCACCACCCCGCTGCTGGTGGCCATGCTGTTCTTCGTGGGCCTTGCCGCCGCCGCCATGGATGTTGCCATGAACGCGCATGGGGTGCTGGTCGAGTCGCTGCGCGGCCGCCGCTGTGTCTCCCAGCTGCATGCCATTTTCAGCGTGGGCTGCTTTGCCGGCGCGGGAATTCATAGCTTCCTCATGGCCAGGCATGTTCCGGACCGGCTGCTGGTACCTGGCTTCGGCGCATCGCTGCTGCTGCTGGTCCTCGCTGCCGCTCCCTTTCTTCTCTCCAAGTCGACTGAGGATGCCCAACATGCCGCGGATGTGACGCCTGTGCTCCCCGGCAGGCAACAAGGTCTCCGCGCACACCTGCCGCATCCGCGCCTGCTGCTGCTGGGGTTGCTGTGTTTCGCAGCCATGGTCAGCGAGGGAGCCATGGGCGACTGGAGCGCGCTGTTCCTGCGCGTTGTGCATGCGCTGCCCAGCGGCGCGGCCGGCTACGGCTACACCTGCTTTGCCGGGGCCATGGTGCTGGGCAGGTTTACAGGCGATGCCGTCGTGGCGCGGCTCGGGGAGCAGCGCGCACTCCGCGTTGGTGGCGCCGTTAGCAGCGCCGGCCTGCTCATGGTCCTGCTGCTCCATTCGCTGCCTCTCATCCTGCTCGGGTTTCTGCTGAGCGGCGCCGGGCTCGCCAACGCCTCACCCGTGCTGTACCGCACCGCGGGCACGCTGCCCGGTTTCGCGCCCGCGGAGGGACTCGCGACCGTAGTCGGCGTCGGCTATGCGGGCCTGCTGGTCGGCCCACCGCTGCTGGGCCTGCTCGCCCACCGCGCCGGCCTGCCCAGCATCTTCTGGGTGCTGCTTGGGCTCAGCGTCACGCTGGCCACAGCCGCACCCCTGGTCCATATCGGGCGCGGCGCCGGCACCCGCCGTCCGTGCTGATTTCCCATGCAGAAAACGCCCCGGCCCGGTCCACTTACGCGCGTACAGTAACTCCATGGCTTCCGCGACGCAGTCCTCTCCCCCCCTCGCTGCACAGGGCGCTTCTGCCCCGTCACCCGGCCTCGCACACGACCTGGGCAGCCGCCTCGACACCTTTGCCCGCGTGACCGTTGCCTCCGGCCTTGGCCTGCGCCCTGGCCAGGAGCTGCTGATTACCGCGCCTCTTGAGGCCCTGCCGCTGGTGCGCCGCATCACGGAGCAGGCCTACCAGGCAGGCGCGACGCTCGTGACCACCATGTACATCGATGATGAAGCGACCTTGGCCCGGTACCGCTTCGGGCAGGATGCCAGCTTCGACCACGCGGCAACCTGGCTCCACGACGGCATCGCCACCGCCTACCGCGCGGGCGCGGCACGGCTCGGCATCACTGGCGGCGACCCCGCCCTGCTCGCCCACCAGGATCCGGCCAAGGTGTCACGCGCCAATCTCGCCGCCTCGCGGGCGAACCGTCCGGCGCTCGAGCTCATCACCCGTCACGAGATCAACTGGTGCATCGTGGCGGCCGCAACCCCGGCCTGGGCCCGCGTCGTGTTCCCGGGCGAGCCTGAGGAAGTGGCGGTCGCCAGGCTCTGGGACGCCATCCTGGCTTCCTCGCGTATCGATGGCCCGGACCCTGCCGCCGCCTGGAAGAAGCACGGCGCCGAACTGCAGCAACGTGCCGCCATGCTGAATGGCAAGCGCTACGCAGCGCTGCGGTACACGGGGCCCGGCACCGATCTTGAGCTGGGCCTTGCCGATGGCCACCTGTGGCAGGGCGGCGGCACGACCGCGCTCAACGGGATTCCGTGCCTGCCCAACATCCCGACCGAGGAGGTCTTTACAACTCCCCATCGGGAACGCGTTTCTGGTACCGTGCGCTCGACCAAGCCGCTGTCCTACCAGGGCACCCTGATCGAGGAGATCGCCGTGCGCTTTGAAGGAGGCAAGGTGGTCGAAGCCCGCGCGAAGACCGGCCAGGAAGTGCTGGAGCGGATGCTCTCGACCGACGGCGGCGCCAGCCGCCTGGGCGAAGTGGCGCTGGTGCCGCACTCCTCGCCGATCTCGGCCAGCGGCCTGTTGTTCTCGAACACCCTGTTCGACGAGAACGCCGCCTGCCACATCGCGATGGGCCAGTCCTACAGCACCTGCCTCGAAGGCGGCGACAAGCTGAGCCCCGCGGAGCTGGCGGCGCGCGGAGCCAACGACAGCCTGATCCACGTCGACTGGATGATCGGGTCGGGTGAGCTCGATATCGATGGCGTGACCACGTCGGGCGAACGTGAACCACTGATGCGCAAGGGTGAGTGGGCGACGACGCGTGGGTAGGAGTCGGGCAGAAAAAGGGCTCTCGCCATTGATCCGGCAGGGAGCCTGAGCTGAGGGTGCCCCACGTCTCGCCTTTGAGACGTGGGTTTAGACCCACTTACAAACCCTGCCCTATCGCTTTTCTAAAGCCCTACCAAGGGAACTTCACATGAACCCACGTCTCGGAAGCGAGACGTGGGGCACCCGTTTCGCCCGGCTGGTGGGTCGCTACAGCTTCGAAAAACCAGCGATCCGGGACACGTCGTTGAAGGTCACGAAGATGGCAAACAGGATGAGGACCACGAACGCAGCCTGGTAGATTCTCTCCTTTACCACCTGGTTCAGATCGTGCCGGATCACGGACTCGATCAGCAGCAGCAGGATCATGCCGCCGTCCAGAATGGGAAATGGCAGCAGGTTGAAGATGCCGAGGTTGAGACTGATCATCGCCATCAAGTTGATGATGGGCTGCCAGCCCGGCATCAGCGTGGCCTCGCCGGTGGCGCGCGCGATGCCTACCGGACCGCTCAGCTGCTTGACATTGGAGTGGCTCGAGAACAGCTTGCGCATGACCTCGAATATCTGTCCGGAGCTTTCAAGGTTGTAGTGGTACGAGCGCTTCGCAGCCGTAGCCAATGGCTCCTGCTCAACCACAAACGGTGGCGGAGCAGGCCGAAAGCCGAGTCGGTATCCGCTCTGCCCGGCGCCGTTATCCCCGATCACCGGGTTCACGGTGAGATTGAGGGTCTGTGCACCACGGCGCAACACCAGGTCGACCGGGCGGTTGCCATTCTCCTTTAGGTACGCCGCCACAGCGGTCACCGAGTGCAGCACCGTGCCGTTCAGTGAGAGGAGTACATCGCCGTTCTGCACGCCGGCTTTTGCCAGCGGATACCCTGGCTCGACCTCGCGGATGGTGAGCGGCGCGGCCTGGATCCGTGGCTGCAGCCCCAGCACCAGGGGATCCGGTCCGTCCGCACCCAGGCCGCCGGCGAGCGGCAGCTGCACCGTTACGTCACCAGTGGGGCGCGCGACGGTGACCGGCACCGTCTCCTTGCTGTCGATGCCGATACGGATGCCGACCTGCTGCCAGTCCGGGTTGCGCGCGGAGCCGAACTGCTCGATGCGATCGCCTGCCTGGAGCCCAGCCGCGGCGGCCGCCGTATTCCTAGGCACATAGTCGATGATGGCGGGCCCGTTGAGGTAGGCGTCCACCTCGTTGTGCATCATGTACAGCCCGGTCATGAGGGCGAAGGCAAGCAGGAAGTTCGAGACAGGGCCGGAAAAACCGATCAGGATGCGCTGCCAGCGAGGCCGGTTGTTGAACTCCGCTGGATCGCCGGAAGCGGCTTCCCCCGGGATCTCGCCGGCCATCTTGACGTAGCCGCCGAGTGGGAGCAGGCTGATCCGGTAATCCGTGTCGCCGCGGGTGAAGCCGAAGAGCCGCTTGCCGAAGCCGATGGAGAACACTTCTACGCGCACGCCGCACAGCTTGGCCGTGATGAAGTGACCCGTTTCGTGCACCAGCACCATGATGCCGAGCACTACGAGCATGGAAAGGATCGATACGAGTGCGAACGACATAAGTTAGAGTGTCTGCCCCATCACTTGCTGGTGACTACTGCTGGTCCGCTGCCCACACGGGCTTATTAGTGCGTTACCGCGCGAGCACTTCCTGCGCCCGCGTCCGTGCCTGCCGGTCCTGCTCCAGCACTTCGGCGATCGAGCCCGGGATCACCGCGGGAGTCTCTGCAAGCACCCTATCGATTGTACCCGCGATGCGCGCGAACCCTATGGTGCCGGCCAGAAATGCATCGACCGCGACTTCATCCGCCGCATTGAGCGCGATAGGGTGAGCACCGCCCTGTTCGGCTGCCTCGTAGGCCAGGCGCAGGCACGGGAATCGCTCGAAGTCCGGCTGCTCAAAGTGCAGGTCCGAGAGAGCCCGCATGTCAAACGTCAGGTTTGACTCCACGCGCTCGGGATAGGAAAGCGCATAAAGGATCGGTAGCTGCATATCCGTCACCGAGATCTGCGCCAGGATCGAGCCATCGATGTACTCGACCAGCGAGTGGACCGTCGACTGCGGGTGCACCGTGACCTGGATCTGCCCCGGTGGCAGGTTGAACAGGTGGCAGGCCTCGATGATCTCGAGCCCCTTGTTGAGCATGGTCGCGGAATCGATGGTGATGCGCTGGCCCATGACCCAGGTCGGGTGCTTCAGCGCCTGGGCGGGCGTGATGCCGGCGAACTGGTCCAGTGGCAGGGTCCGGAAAGGCCCACCCGATGCGGTAAGCCAGACGTTCTTGACCTCCTGCAGGCGCCCGGCGCGCATGCACTGGTGCACGGCATTGTGCTCGGAGTCGATCGGCAGCAGGGCGACGTTGTGCTGGCGGGCGGCAGCAGTCAGCAGGTCCCCGGCCGCGACCATGGCTTCCTTGTTGGCCAGCCCGATGGTTTTGCCGGCGAGCACAGCGGCATAGGTCGCCTCGAGGCCAGCCACACCAACGATGGCTGAGACGACAAAGTCGACCTCCGGCAGGGTCGCCGCCAGTACCGTTCCGGCTGTACCGTACACCACTTCTGTGCCGGCAAGCCCGAGCGATCGCAGCTTGGTGCGCAGCTCCCCGGCAAGCTCCTCTGTCGCGAGGGAAACAACGCGGGGGTGCCAGCGCAGGCACTGCTTCAATGCGGCGTCCAGATTGCGCCCGGCGGCAAGCGAGGCTACCGCAAAGCGGTGCGGATACTTTTCCAGAATGCTGAGGGTGCTTTGTCCAATGGACCCGGTCGAGCCCAGGATGCAGATCTGTTTCAACGAGAGCCTTTCAGGGCAGGGACCTGGCGATGCGGCAGCCTAGATCGCCTGCTGGGCTAGAAGAGCGTACCACAGCACGGGAGCGGCCAGGAGCAGGGCGTCGATGCGGTCGAGCACCCCGCCATGGCCCGGCAGCAGGGTGCCGGAATCCTTGACGCCGGCGCCCCGCTTGAGCGCTGACTCGAGCAGGTCGCCAAGCTGCGCGGCAACATTCAGCAGCACCGCGAGCAGGAGGGTGCGCGCGATCGGCGCCGGGTAAGACAGCGCATCGATGCCGCGCCGGTTCAGCTCGGTAGCCACCAGCAGCAGCAGCGCAGCGACGAGCACCGTGCCAGCAACGGAGGCGATGGTGCCTTCCCACGTTTTGTTGGGGCTGAGCCGCGACAGCCGGTGCTTGCCAAAGTTGCGGCCGATGTAAAGGGCTGCGACGTCCCCGGTCCAGACGCATAGAAAGAGGAAGACCAGCAGTGAAGGACCATTGCCTTGCGCCGAGATGAGGGGGAGCGTGGTCAGCGACCAGCCCGTGTAGAGCAGCGTAAACACCGAGGCCGCCGAGGCAGGCAGCACCTGGGGCGCGGGCAGCCGGAAGGCGCAGAGTGCCAGCAGCAGGAAGGCCAGGCCGCCCAGCGCGGGCGCCGTGTATTCCGGACGGAAGTAGGTGCAGACAAACAGCAGCCCGACACCGCACAGCACGACGATCCGTGGTGTGCCGGGAGCGCCGTTTGCGGCCGCCAGCCCGAGAAACTCCCAGCTTGCCAGCATGGCCACGACGGCGGAAGCAATGGTCAGGGCGGGCAGCGAATTCCAGAAAACGAGGCCCAGCACCAGCGGGACCAGCACCGCTGCAGTCAAAACTCTACGCATCTCTCCAAAAGCATAGCCCAGTCTGCAGTGCAAGACCGCCTGCTCGGCTGGAGGTCACTTCGTGACGGGGTGATCGTGGGTGTTCCGGCATCTGCCCGCGCAAACGGTTCGCGGACCTTTCGGGCCTGCCCGCGCGTCTAAAGAACTGAACCACTTGCAGCGGTGCGCGACTGCCTCAGCTGCGGACCATGGATGGTCCGGCAGGTAGAAGAAGACGCACCAGAAGGAACGATCATGAACGTTTTCAAGACACGCGGTCTCGCAGCATCCGTGGCGACACTCGGGCTCGCCGCACTGCTCAGCACTGCACCCCTGGCCATGGCCCAGGCCGAAGCCGGGCAGGGCGCCACCGCAAATACCATCGTCACCGTGCTGCCGAAGAGCGGCGATGCGGCCCTGCCGGTTCCCCAGAGTGCCCTCGGCATCAAGGTGGATGGAAAGACCGTGCAGCCCATCAACTGGCATGCCTATGGTCAGGGCCAGGTTGAACTGGTGCTGCTGATCGATAGTTCACTCCGCACCTCTTTCGGGCGAAACCTCGAGGACCTGACGAACTTTGTCGGCGGCCTGCCTCCGAATGTCGCGGTAGCCATTGCTTACATGCAGAATGGCGCCTCCGTATTCACCGGCCCCTTCTCGAAGGACCATGCCGGCGTAGCGAAGACGCTGCACCTGCCGGCCGGGACACCCGGCTCGAATGCAAGCCCGTACTTCTGCATCCAGGACCTGGCCAAGCGCTGGCCGGCGCCACCGTCCGACGCGCGGCGCGAGGTGCTCATGATCACCGATGGCGTGGATGAGTACAACCTGCGCTACGACCCGGAAGACCCGTATGTGCGCGCGGCCCTCGACGCGTCCAACCGTGCTGGACTGGTCATTTTTCCGATTTACTATCGCGACCAGGGGCGGCTTGGCTCATCGTTCTACGAGACCAATGCCGGGCAGAATTACCTGTTCCAGGTAGCCGATGCGACCGGTGGGAATGTTTACTACGAAGGGTTGTCGAACCCCGTTTCGTTCACACCCTTTCTGTCGGATCTGACCCGCCGGCTGGAAAACCAGTACGAACTATCCGTCCCGGTGAAGCCGGAAAAGAAGGTGACGTTCGCTGACCTGAAGGTGAAGACGGATATCGGGAGCGTGAAACTGAAGGCTGCCAACCGGGTTGCCGTTCCAGCCGAAGGAACGCCGGCCCAGTAACTGGTGCTTGAAGAGAAAGCCCGGCCCAGGCCGGGCTTTTCTGCTGTGCTGGTGGGTAAGTTGGGAGAGGAGGCGGGTAGGGCAAGACAGGCGCTGGACAAGGCGCGACTTCTGGATCCTCAGCGACCTCGCTGGGCTCTCCTCAGTGCAGCTGGAACTCGGGTGAGCCCGGCAGCATGTGCCGAAGGTGAAGCGGGACACGACCTGCTCAGCCTGCTCCCGTGCGGTGAGCGCCCCTCAAAACCGTGTTTCGGCAACGGTGCGTTCACCGGGTAACCGCGTTCACCAAGGATGCCCCGCAGGCGAACTATACGGTCTTCAAAGGCCCAGCGGCCTTGTAAGTGCTGAAGACGACGCCGGACGGCATCGCCTTCGTGCTGATGGGCTCGAATGAGCGTGCCGGCGTACCCTCCGCAAAGAAGCGCTTCCCCGTACCCAACAGGATCGGATAAACGATCAGCAGGACTTCATCCGCAAGCCCATGTTCGAGCAGCGTCGATGTCAGAGTGGAGCTACCCGGGAGGATAAGGTCCGGACCGGCGTACGACTTTATACGGCGAACCGCCTCGACTATGTCCCGCCCAGTGCCCTCGTATGGCCCCCATTCCAGACTTTCCGGCCGGTGGGTCGCAACATATTTTGTTGCTGCTCTTATTCGGTCCGCCATCGGGCTGCTCGGCGCCTTTGGCCAGAAGCCCGACCAGATATCGTAGGTGCGACGACCAAGCAGTAGGTCGAAGCTGTCGCCATACGCGGCGAGGACTGCGTCTCGGCCAGCAAGGGTCCGGTAGGGCGCCGACCAGTCGCCATAAGGGAATTGGTCGTCATCGGCGGAGTGCTGGATCACACCATCCAGGGAAATATGTTCCGCGATTCTCAGCTTTCTCATCGGACTTCCCCATTCTCGAGCTTTGAGGTCAGCTGCGCGGCTCTGGCACATGCCTCAACCACATCGCCTGCTTCAGGAACTTAGGTTCGCGTACCGTATCAGGGCTTTCCGGCATCGGCAAATACTAGGCGAGGTTGAGTCCCACCCGCTCAATCGATCCATGCCGATCAGCACGAGTGCCATGCTTGAACCAACGGTTCAAACATCAGGCCCAGACAATGGCGGCAGATTACACCCGGCTATCGAGTTCATGCAGCACCTGGAGTCTACGTCTTCACCTGGTCCCACGAAAACAGGATTTCCAGCAACGACGGGAGATCCAGTCCTCACCCTGCGCTGACTAGCAATCAAGCGTGGCGTCCGTCTCGCCGCGGCTGAAATAACTCCGCCATATCTCCCTGCAGCAGGTAGAGAAACACCGCCGCGTCCACCGCCAGCAGCACGTAGAAGCTTGTCATATCAGGGGAAGCCGCCGCCGAGTCCGGCCACAGCGTAGCCTTGGCCCAAAGCGCCAGCGTCAGCCCACAGTTCAATAGCAACGTTCGCCGAGCCCACGCATGGACAGAGAGCATGCCCAATCCGGTCGCCGCCAGGTAAAGCCCCAGAAACAGCATCAGCCCGGGAAGCGCATTCCCACCCGCCAGTGCTGTATGGATCGAGTCATACCGGCCCCGTGTCGCCACGTAGAGCAGGGGAGCAAGCGGGCTATGGGGAGTGTTGACCAGTTCCGGATCTTCCCGCAGCAGAGTCGCCGTCGTCACCAGCACCGCGGCTTTCAGAAACTGGAAGCCGGCGATCAGCGTGATCCCGAGCGGCCGTACCGTCCCTTCGGTCACCGCCGCCAGACGACGCTCATCCATCAGCCGCTTGATTGCCTGCATCTGGCCCTGGTCCATGCCTCGAGTGGCCCTCCGCAGCGAGTAGATAACAGACGGTCCCGAAAGGCTATGCCGGAAGAGGTGCCAGGTGTGCCGACAGTCACAGTCGTGCGCGGCTTGCGCGCCCGGCACACAGCAGATCCTTCGGCTTCGCTCAGGATGAACCAGGTTTAGTGCCTCATCTTGCCGATGAACGGGTTGGGCACACAGCGCAGCCCGGCCTCCACGGCGCAAGCACTAGCAAAACGAAGGGTCATCCCGAGCGGAGCCGAGGGACCTGCGGTTCCCGACCGGCGGACGCTACGCAGCAGCCGTCGCGACAGGCCGCCCCGGCTTGCGGTTCCGCCACCACGTCAGCAGCGGACGCGCGGCCAGCAGCACGCCGAGCACCACGCTGATCTGCAGCGGTGCCAGCACGCCGGTCTTGACGATCCACCAGTAGTGCACCACGCCCGCGATCGCCGAGATGTAGACCAGGCGGTGCAGCCAGGCCCAGCGCTTGCCACCCAGCCTGCGGATCGCCCAGGTGCTTGAGGTTGCGACCAGGGGAACCATCAGCGTCCAGGCAGTCAGGCCAGCCCAGATGTATGGGCGCTTGGTCAGGTCGTCCTCCATCGCCGGCCAGCTCCAGCCGGCGTACAGCCACAGATAGGTAAGCAGGTGCAGCGAGCCCCAGGCAAAGGCATACAGGCCCAGCATGCGGCGAAAGCGGATCAGCCAGCCCAGCTTCAGCACCATTCGCCGCAGCGGCGTGATCGCGAGCGAGATGACCAGCAGCCGCAATGCCCCGAAACCGGTGAAAAAAGTGACGTAAGCGGTCGGATCCGGGCCGAGTGCCGCTGGATCACTGGTCGCGCTGCGGAACAGCAGGAACGCAAGGTAGGCGAGCGGCCCCAGGCAGGCGAGGTGAGCCAGCGCTTTCAGCGAGAGGATGGTTCGGTTCGACAATCGCTACCCCTTCCCGCGCCTGTCGCCCGCGAACGAAGCCGCCCCTCGCTTAGCCCTACTTATCGCAGGTACGTCATCGAAGCGCGAGCTCGTTTACAGGGCTGACTACAGAGCCTGGCAGAAACCCCAGTGCAGCACCCGGCCCGCTGATCCGGCCCGCAAGGAACCAGCCTAGTAGTTCTTCTTCAAGTCCATGCCCTGGTACAGGCTCGCTACCTGGTCGCCATATCCATTGAACATCAGCGTGGGCTGCCGCTGCCGGAAGATCGGCGCGCCGATGACACGTTCGTTTGCTTGCGACCAGCGGGGGTGGTCGACCTGCGGGTTCACATTCGAGTAGAAGCCATACTCGTTCGACGCCAGCTCGTTCCACGTGGTGGGCGGCACCTTGTTGATAAAGCGCACGGTCGCGATCGCCTTGGCCGACTTGAAGCCATACTTCCATGGCACCACGATCCGCACCGGCGCGCCATCCTGGTTGGGCAGCGTTTCCCCGTACAGGCCAAAGGTCAGCAGGGTCAGCGGGTGCATGGCTTCATCCATGCGCAGCCCTTCCGAGTAGGGCCAGTTGATGTTCGACTCGCGCATCTCGGGCATCTGGTTGGGGTCGTTCAGGGTCAGGAACTGCACGTATTTGGCGGACGACAACGGCTGACACTCCTTGATGAACTCGGCCAGTGAGTAGCCGACCCACGGGATCACCATGCTCCAGGCCTCGACGCAGCGGAAGCGGTAGATACGCTCCTCCTGCGGCCGCAGCTTTACGAGGTCATCGATCGAGAAGGTACGCGGCTTCTGCACCAGGCCCTCCACCTTGACCGTCCACGGGTAGGCTTTGAAGTGCTGCGCATTCTCGGATGGATCGCTTTTGCCAGTGCCGAACTCGTAGTAGTTGTTGTAGCTGGTGATGTCCTTGAGCGAGGTCGGGGTAAGGCCCGGCGTCGAAAGCGGGCTCTTCACCGCGTTCAGCCTGGTCGCTGCCTCCGCGCGGGTTGCCGGGTCCAGCAGGCGGTGACCGGCAAAGGCGGCAACGCCTGCTGTGGCGGCCGCGGCTGCCATAAACTGGCGGCGGTTGCGGTAAGCACTTTCAGAAGTGATTTCCGAGGAAGAGGTATCGCTCGGCTTGCGGATCAGCATGAAAGGCTCCATTCGTGGCGCGTCGGCTGCAGCGCTCTGCTATTCGGCATACAGGTCTTTGGACGTACCAGCCATCTGATATGAGTAACGAGCGGGTCGATGGTTGCGGATGGAGCCCAAATCGCATCGATCGAACCAAAGCCTGCCGCCCGGCAGGGATGCACACAGCGCTGAGGAGAAGCAAAGAGCATGGAAGCAGGATGGAACCGGCAGGCATTTACGGCACTGAAGGACAGCGAGCGGATAGGGGAAACAGCCATGCTGCTACTGGAGGCACGGCAAAGCTGCCGGCCGATCAAGGATCTGGATCCAGCCCTGCAGCCGGCCACGCTGCACGAAGCCTATGCCGTGCAGAACGCGATGGCCGAACACCTGGGCCCGATCGGCGGGTGGAAAATCGGTGCCGCCTCGCCCGATGCCACACCCATGTTTGGCCCCATGCCTCTCAACCTGGGCTTCCTGGGCACCGGCGACGAGATGCCGGGCGCGCGCTCGCGCCTCCGTGGCGTCGAAGCCGAGATAGCATTCCTGCTGCGTCGGGACCTGCCCATTCGGGAAGAACGCTATACCCGCGAGGAGATCGTCTCAGCCATCAGCAGCGCGCACCCTGTGATTGAAGTGTTGGAGTCGGCCTTTATTGCGCCCGATGAAGCAGCACACCTGGCAATGGTCGCCGATCTGCAGATGAATGGCGGCTTCGTGCATGGGCCTGCCTGCAAGGACTGGCAGTCGATCGATATCGCCACCGAGCAGGTGGAAGTGGTCATCGACGGTGTCGTGCGCTGGAATGGCGTGGGGAAGAACACCAACGGGCCCGACCTGCTGCGCCTGCTGGAGTTTCTGGCGAACGAGGGACAGTACCGTACCGGCGGCCTGCAGGTCGGCCAATGGATCACGACCGGCAGCTGGATGGGCAAGCTGCTGGCCCACGGGCGGTCGTCGGTCGAAGTGCGCTTCAGCCACTTCGGGGCGGTTGCGTTTTCGTTTGCGGGGTAAGACCGCCTGCCCGGCCGGGGTCACTTCGTGACATGTCATAGGGGGTCGAGTACACAAGTCACGAAGTGACCTCCAGCCGAGCAGGCGGTCTACGCTCTCGCCATAGATACAGCAGCGCTCCCGAGACCCCCAGCACCAGCGCAAACAGCAGTTCACGGCCCGCGCCCTTGCGGGCAAACAGCAGGAACAGGAACCCCGCAAGCGCGAGCAGCGGCGGCAACGGGTAGAGCCATAGCCGGAAGGGCCGCACCAGCTCGGGCTGCCGGAGCCTGAGCACGATGACGCCGATCTGCTGCAGCCCGTACTGCAGCACGATCCGCACAGCGACCAGTGCAGTGATGACGGTGCGCAGGTCGAAGAAGCAGGCCACGGCCGCGATCGCGCCGAGCACCAGCAGGGCCGTCTGCGGGAAATGGTGCCGCGGGTGCAGCCGGGCAAACGGGGCGAAGAAATTACCCTCCCGCGCCGCGGCATAGGGTGCGCGCGAGTAGCCCAGCAGCAGCGCGACCACCGACGCGAACGCTGTCCAGATGATCAGAACCGTAATTGCCAGGGAGGCTGC
>CAXTEW010000041.1:0-14685 GCA_964243175.1 uncultured Acidobacteriaceae bacterium | reverse complement strand
GAATATCCCAAGGTTTCGGTAGCAGAACAGGTATTCCTTGTAGCTCTTCAGTTCCAGGCAGCGATGGCGCGGCATGTAACGCAGCTGGATCACGCCGAAGTCGGGCAGACTGGTCTTCGGGCAGACCGAGGTAAACTCCGGATCGTCGATCAGGATTTCGTAGCCGGCGAACTGGTTTTCCCAGGTTTCAATCTCAGGAAAGACCGTATCCAGGCCAGCCTTGGCATGCTCGTCGGTGTAGCGCGGTGTGCTGTGTGTGGAAACCGTAGCCATACGCCTAGTTTAGCTGAGCTGTGGTTCGCGGCCTTTACGCGGAAGCGTCTGGTGGGAGTGCCTGTTTGCCCGGCGGAAAGCAAGGCAGATCCTTCGTTCTTGCGTGACCCCTCACTGCACTTGTCTCTGCTCCACGGACACACGCCACGAAGTGGCCTCCAGCCGAGCAGCCGGTTTGCTCCCGGCCAGTCGTGCTGAGTCAACCGCAGGTCCTTCGACTTCGCTCAGGATGACCCGTTGCACTTCCAGATTGACCCCCTCTCGCCTGAAGCCAGCGCCGGAGGGCCGCGCGAAAGCGCTCCGGTATACTCAGGTCGGATTTCCTGAAGACCCGCATGGCAAATGGACGACCGAATCAGAGCACTCGCATCGCAATCTGGACTGCCGCGGTCATTGTGGTTGCCCTTGTCTTCTACCTGGCACACGCTGCCACACGTACGGTGCTGCAGGTGCATGCCTACACGGTGACGCGCGGGTCTATCCGGAGCACCGTCTCCACCAATGGCAAGGTGCAGCCGATCAACAATTACGAGGCGCACGCACCTTTTCCCGGGCTTGTCCGCTCTGTGTTTGTGCATGAGGGGGACGAGGTACCCGCAGGCAAGCTGCTCCTGGTGATGGACAATGCGGATGCCGTGGCACACCTGGCGCAGGCGCGGGCGGCGCTTGCTGGCGCGATCACTAATGAGAAAGCGGTCGCAGGCGGCGGTGTTCCCGAGGAGCGTTACAGCTTCAACGGGCAGCTGGCGCAGGCCCGTACCGAGGAGCAGGCCGCGCAGGGTGCCCTGGCTACCCTGCAGCAGCTCGCCGCCAAGGGCGCGGCATCGCCCAGCGAGGTACTGCAGGCCCAGAATCGGCTCGCGGCGGACCATGCCTCGGTGCAGGTGCTGGAGCAACGCCAGACCGCCCGCAACAGCCCGCCGAACGCAGCCCAGGCACATGCAGATGTTGTGCAGGCCCAGGCGGCCGTCGCCGCCGCGCAGCAGGCGCTCGGCAGGAGCGAGGTGCGGGCGCCCTTCGCGGGTACCGTCTACTCGCTTGCGGTTGCGCAGACCGAGTACGTACAGCAGGGTGACCGGTTGCTGCAGATGGCTGACCTGAAGCATATGGAAGTGCTTGCGTACTTTGACGAGCCGGATATTGGCAAGCTGAGGCTGGGTGAGCCTGTCACCTTCTCCTGGGTAGCCAAGCTGAATGAGACCTGGCACGGTCATATCACGCGTCTGCCGGCAACAGTCATCACTTACACCACGCGAAATGTGGGCGAGCTGATCTGCTCGATCGATGATCCACACGACGGCCTGCTGCCGGATACTAACGTGGATGTGACGGTAACAACCAACTCGGTTTCAAGCGCGCTGCTGGTTCCGCGGGAAGCGCTGCATACCGAGCAGGGCCTCGATTATGTCTACAAGGTTGTCCACGGCACGCTGCGGCGTTCGCCTGTAACCATCGGCAACCTGAACCTGACACAGGTGCAGGTGCTTGCCGGCGTAAAGGAAGGCGACGTTGTGGCACTGGGCACGAGCGGAGGTCAGCCGCTGACTGACAAGATCGCTGTCGAAACGATGTAGCTCGCCCGGACCTCCGCTGCCCGCTCCGCGTCGAAGACCCCTTAAGGTTCAGGGCAAGGATCACAGGGTAGAATCGCTTGCAGCGCGGACGCCGGCAGCCCTCCGTTGACCGGACCCTTGCAAGCAGGCTTCAGCCAGGACATGTCGAGGCGAGAAGGAACAGGCGTTTTGACTGGAACCACCTTGAGGACGACCCTACACCGCGGTATCGCAGCCTCGTTCGCTTCCCTGCTGCTGGGCTTGCTGGCGATGCCCATGGCGCAGGCGCAGTTGTCGCTCTTTGCTACCGTCGATCTGGCGCGGCGCAACAGTGCATCCGTACGCATCGCGCAGGCCGATGTGCTGCGCGCACAGGCCGGCTATTCCGAAGCACGCGACGTGTACGTTCCAGCCTTTGCGGGCGGCTCGAATATCGGCTACTCCTACGGCTTCCCCGTAGGGCAGCCGACCATTTTCAACTTCCAGGCCCAGTCGCTGATCCTCTCCTTCTCACAACCGGACTATGTGCGCTCAGCCCGGGCAGCGGTGCATGCAGCGACCCTTAGCCTGCAGGACGCGCTCGACCAGGTGGAGCTTGACACGACGCTCGACTACCTGCAGCTGGACACGCTGACCCAGGAACTGGCTGCACTCGACGAGCAGAAAAGCTACTCGGCCAGGCTCCAGTCGATCGAGCAGGCGCGTGTCTCGGCAGGGGTGGAAAGCGAGATACTCGCGACCAAGGCAGAGCTGAATGGCGCCCAGGCGGATCTCCGGCGGCTGGACCTGTTGTCGCAGGCCGCCCTGCTACGCGAGCGGCTAGGGCACCTCACTGGCCTGTCTCCCGAGGACATCCAGCCCGAGCCGCACACGGTACCCGGGATGCCCGCAAACGTGATCAATCCCCTGCCGAAGCGGACCGCCGGGGTCGACGCTGCCTACAGCAACGCCGCGAGCAAACACTATGTGGCGCACGGGGATGAGCGGGTGCAGTACCGGCCACAGCTCGGCTTCGGCTTCGATTATCAGCTGTTCGATACGTCGATCAACAATTACAACGAGTACTACCTCCGTCCGCTGCAGGCGAATAACTTCAGTGTCGGCGCCCAGCTGACCATTCCCCTGTACGACACCATGAAGGCCGCGCATGCACGTGGCTCTGCGGCTGAGGCAGTGCACGCTGATGGGCAGGCAGAGCAGGCACGCGAGCAGGCCGACGAAGCCGTAGTGCAGCTGGAAAAAAGCCTAGCCACGCTGCGCGCGCAGTCGCGGGTCGCTGACCTGCAGGCCCAGCTCGCCTCGCAGCAGCTGCAATCCGTGCTGATCCAGCTGCGGCAGCCGCCGGCCAGCCCTGCTGCCGCGCCGCTCACCCCGGCCGACGAGATGCAGGCGCGGATCGAGGAGCGCGCCCGCTACAGCGATGCGCTGGACGCCCGCTTCTCCTTCATCAAGGCTGAGCTGTCACTGCTGCGAGCGACCGGCGGCCTGGCCGCATGGATCAACACAGCCGCTCACTAGCCTCCTGCCTCGATGGGCAGGAAGTGCCGTTCGCTGGCCGGGAGGTGCCCCGCTTTCGCAGCAGTCAGGGGGCCACAATGGTAAACTTCCTAGACAGCTATGCCGTTAAAAACATTATTCCTAAACCCGCCATCCTTTGAGAACTTCGACGGAGGTGCCAGCTCTCGCTGGCCCGCCACACGCGAGATCGAAAGCTACTGGTATCCGGTGTGGCTCGCCTACCCGGCCGGCCTGCTTGAGGGCTCGCGGCTGCTAGACGCCAACCCGCACCATGTCTCCTGGGAAGGCGTCATCGAAATCCTCAAGGATTACGAGTTCCTGGTGCTGTTCACCAGCACCATCGGGTGGACCGGCGACCAGCGTGCCGCCGAGGCAGTCAAGGCGGCGCACCCCGGCATCAAGATCGCCTTCGTCGGGCCGCCAGTCACGACAGACACGGACAAGGCGCTGGACGAGTGCGCTGCCATTGATTTCATCTGCCGCCGCGAGTTTGACTTCTCGGTCGTCGAGTATGCCAGCGGCAAACCGCGCAACGAGATCCTCGGCATCTCCTACCGGGATGAGTCCGGCAAGATTGTTCACAATCCGGATCGGCCGCAGGTCGAAAAACTCGACAAGCCGGACATGCCCTGGGTTACTGACATCTACAAGCGCGACCTGGACGTAACCAAGTACAACGTCCCCTTCCTGCTACACCCCTACGTGGCGTTGTACTCGACACGTGGCTGCCCGGCTCAGTGCACCTTCTGCCTGTGGCCGCAGACGCTGTCTGGCCATGCCTGGCGCAAGCGCTCGACCGACGACGTCGCAGCCGAGATGGCCCACGCCAAGGCGCTCTTCCCCCAGGTGAAGGAGTTCTTCTTCGATGACGACACCTTCAATATCCAGAAGGCACGCACCATCGAGCTATGTGCCAAGCTCAAGCCGCTGGGCCTGACCTGGAGCTGCACCTCGCGCGTGACTACCGATCGTGACACGCTGAAGGCAATGAAGGAGGCCGGCTGCCGGCTGCTGATCGTCGGCTTCGAGTCCGGCGATCCGCAGATACTGAAGAACATCAAGAAGGGTGCCACCGTGCAGCGGGCGCGCGACTTCGTGAAGGATTGCCACGATCTCGGCCTGATCA
This sequence comes from uncultured Acidobacteriaceae bacterium, assembly GCA_964243175.1. Lineage (GTDB taxonomy): Bacteria > Acidobacteriota > Terriglobia > Terriglobales > Acidobacteriaceae > EB88. The sequence goes on along the minus strand of CAXTEW010000041.1, from coordinate 10,215 downwards.
TCCACGGCGACTTCATCCTGGGGCTGCCTGGGGAAACCGCCGAATCGATTCGCAACACGATCAACTTTGCGAAGCAGCTGGATGTGGAGACGATCCAGGTTTCGATCGCGCACGCGTTCCCCGGCACCGAGTTTTACGACTATGCCAAGCAGCATGGCTTCATCACCAACGAGGCCAAGATGGTCGATGAAGGTGGCCACCAGCTGGCGCATATTGAGTACCCGGGGCTGCCGACCGAGTATGTGCTGGAGATGGTGCACCGCTTCTACGACGAGTACTATTTCCGTCCCAAGGCGGCGTTCCGTGTTGTCTACAAGGCGATCGTCAACCGGGACGTCCCGCGTCTCTATGTCGAAGCCAAGGCCTTCCTCAAGCTGCGTGCGGAGCGGAACAAGATGGTGAAGCAGAGCAAGAGCGACAAGGCCCGGGACAGCCGCGCGGCCCTCGGCGCGAACGCTTAGTCCACTGGTTCGGAGTGCGCGGCCGGCCCATGCTGGCCGCGCTTTCTGCTTTTGCCATCACAGTTGGTAATCTCCGATGACCCATTCCTCCACTTCCACGATGACGCCGCCCAGGTACCTGGTCCTGCTCATCGTAGCCGTCACCGCACCGCTCGGGGATACTCTGCTGGCGGTCGGTATGCAGCGGTTGGGTCCTGTCTCGCTCGCGCATCCTGCTCTCCTGTTCCACGCTCTCTGCACGCCGTATGTCGCGCTTGGCATTGCCCTGCTCATTGGTTTCTTCGCGTCCTATACGGCCGCGCTCTCCTGGGCTGATCTCACCTTTGTGCTCCCCACAACCTCGATCGGCAACGTCATTATTGCCCTGCTCTCACGCTTCTGGCTGCATGAGCAGATCTCACCCGCGCGCTGGCTGGGTATCCTGCTGATCACGATGGGCGTAGGCGTGGTGGCGAATGGCCAGAGCTATACCGAGCACCCCGAGTGCCTCAAGCAGGCGCCGCCCCTGCAGGCTCGCGAGGCGTCCAGGTCATGATGGCGCAGCTCCGCGGCATGGCGTCGCCGGGCATGCTTCTTCTCTTTCAGGCTGCGCCCGCCGCGCGTGAGGCGCGAGGTACCGCCTCCGGCTGGGAGGTAGCGGCGATGATCGCGGCAATTGTCTGCTTTGCCACCATCGGGGACCTGTTGATTGCGTCCGCGATGCGCCGGCTCGACCTCGATGCCATTCGCGCACGGAGCGGACTGGCAGGTGCCAGCTGGGCGGTGGTGTCCAACGTGCGCTTTCTGGGTGGTGTTCTAGGGATGGCCTGCGGATTCTTCTCGCTGCTCTACGCGCTGTCCCATGCGGAGGTAAGCCTGATCGCTCCCGCCTCTGCTTCGTTGACTTTTGTCACGAACGCGATTGCAGCGCGCTTTTTCCTGAAGGAAAACGTGGACCGGCGTCGCTGGGCCGCGGCCGTGTTTGTCTGCTGCGGCGTCGCCCTGCTGAGCCGGTAGCGGCGATCGGCCGGGACTAGGCTTCAACGCGGCTATGCGTGGAGTCCGCGCCTCCGTCTCCATGACTGCCGTGAACTCAGCCAGCCTTGGTAAGCTGGCAGCGACGCGGGGAGACGTATGGCAGACACTTTGAGTCAAAGCTTTGTCCCTGGCCATGCCTGGCAGGTAAACCGCACGGCAGTCAGCACAAATGCTTTCGCAGTCCATGGGTTCTTATGCAGACAAACCGCTCCATAGCAAGAGCAGGCACGCTGTTGATGATGGCCATCTTCTCGCTGTCAGCGAGATCGCAAGGATCCTCTGCACCGGTAACAATCGCATTATCGCAAGCATCGGAGTCTGGGGAAGGCGACGGGCATTGCAGGGTCTCCGTGATCGCAACGAATGTTTCCGATCATAAGATCGTGATGCCTGCTGTAGCCGATGCAAGTGCTTCATCTGCTCACTTGGATTACACGTTCAGTGTCGTGTCGGAGTCACATCTCACCACACCGCACGCCAAGTCACTCGATCAGCCCTTTGACATGGCGAAGCCTCCCATATCTGGCCTCTATAGTTACTTAGGCCGGAACTTAGACCCGGGCGAGAAACTACCAGAGAGTCTTGACCTCTGCGTTTATTACACGCTTAAGGCTGGAGAAGTTTACCGAGTGAAGGTTCAAAGACAGCTGCCCGCATCCGTAGGCTCTCAAATCGTAGAGTCAAACGTTTTAGAGGTTAAAGCGAAATAGGATCAGCGGATGCCGTCGATGCTGGCCGGCGCGGCCTGCCTTGCTGACCCATGCCGGCGAGGGCCGAGCCTGTCCCATCCGCGGACAGGTGCTTACCTTGGTACTTGGCTGCGGCGCGATCCCTGTACATGGACACTGCTTTTCGCGGTGTACTGGACTTCAAGCCACTACAGGGCCCGGAGAACAGGATGAGCATCCCCGAGAACGCGAAGGCCTTGAAGGCCGCCATTCCCTACGCTGTGCAGAGCTGTGCCGCGTGGCTGCAGGAGCGACTCGCGCCGCTCACGCAGCACCATGGCGCCATTGACGCCATCGCCATTCTGTCGAAGGCGACCACTGGCGACGCCTACTGTTTTCCGGTATCGGCAACGGATGATGGAGTGGTCTGCGGCAGCCGCTCTGCCGCGGAACTGCCTGCCGCTTCCGAAGCCCGCATCTGGCTGGGTTACGGCCGCGTGTATGGGGATCGCACGGACCTGCGTGTCATCGATCCGATGCCGTTCCACGGCTGGGGCGAACACACGGCAATGATCGCCGAAATGATGAAGACAGCACGGGTCACGCTCGAAGAGCATTCGTAAGCCGGAGGCCTAAGGGCAGCCGGCTTCCTCGGCAAACAAGTCAGGGTAGGCAGGGCGCCAGAGACGCCGACGGATGTGCGCCTCGAGCGATTCCTGCTCCACGGCTGGCGCGAGACCTTCCTCGATGGCGCAGCGTCCGACGGCGACAGCGATAGAAATAGCGGCCTCCTGCATCTGCTCGATACCCGGCAGCAGCGGGCCGACCGGCGACCCGACTGGCGCCCAGTCACCCAGCGCACGCGCCGCTGCCAGCAGCATGGCGTCCGTTACCCGCGTCGCGCGGGTCGCGGCTACACCCTGGCCGACCCCGGGAAAGATATAGAAGTTGTTGACCTGCGCGATCGGGATTGTCGACTCGCCAAACCTGACCGGAGCGAAGGGGGCGCCGGTTGCAACCAGCGCGCGACCCTGCGTCCACTCCAGGATCTCGCTCGGCACGCCCTCGGCACACGAGGTCGGGTTCGAAAGCGGGAACAGAATCGGCCGCGGATTGTGCTGTGCCATCGCCTCCACCACCTCCCGCGAGAACAGGCCCGGCCGCGTGGACACGCCAATCAGGATGGTTGGCTGTGCGTGGCGCACCACCTCCGGCAGGCTCCAGTTCCGTACGCCCCCGCCAAGCACGCCGCCCGGCGCCGGCCAGCCGGCAAGCGCCGCCGCAGGCTGGGCGAAGCGCCGCTGGGCTGGCGATAGGGACGGGTCTTCGGCCCGCACCAGACCGTCGAGATCCTGCAGAAAGAACTGCCGTCTCGCCTGCTCTTCCCCGAGGCCTTCCTCGACCATCGCCTGCAGCATGTAGTCGGCGATGCCCGTGCCGGCGCCGCCAGCGCCGACGATCACGACTCGCTGGTCGCGCATACGCTGCCTGCTCGAGCGCAGCGCCGCGTAGATGGCGCCGAGCACCACCGCGGCGGTGCCCTGTATGTCGTCGTTGAAGTTACATAACTGGTCGCGGTAGCGATCAAGGATCGGCCGCGCATGGCGCCGGGCAAAGTCCTCCCACTGCAGCAGCACGTGCGGCATGGTCGCCTTGACCGCCTGCACAAAGTCATCGACAAACGCGAAGTACTCGTCTTCTCCGATGCGTTCGTGCCGCCAGCCCAGGTAGAACGGGTCCTGGTGCAGCTCCGGATTATCTGTGCCAACGTCGAGCACAATCGGCAGGGTGCGCGAGGGATGGATGCCGCCCAGCAGTGAGTAGATCGCGAGCTTGCCGATCGGGATACCCATGCCGCCAACACCCTGGTCGCCGATGCCAAGCACGCGCTCTCCATCTGTCACCACGATGACATCCACGTCGCGAAACGGCCGACTCTCCAGCATCTGGCGCATGCGGTGCCGCTGCGGGTAGGAGAGAAACAATCCGCGCGGCTTGGTGTATAGGCGGGAAAATTGCGCGCAGCCGAGTGCAACGGTCGGCGTGTAGATGATGGGCATCATCTCGGCGGTATGCGCTTCCAGCAGCGAGTAGTACAGGATCTCATTGCGGTCCTGCAGCTGGCGCAGGAAGTTGTGCCGGCGCAGATCGTCTGGCTGCTCGCAGTACACGTGGTAGAGCCGCTCGATCTGCTGCTCGCGCGTTACAACATGAGGCGGCAGAAGCCCATTCAGGGCAAAGGCATCGCGCAGTTCCTGCGGAAAGGCCGTACCGCGGTTCAGCAGCGGTGTGTTCAGCACTTCCATGCCGCGCAGCGTGGTCGAGGCGCCGGTGATCGCACCATACGCATCCTGCAGCCAGCGCGTGTTCTCGTTCACCGGCTCACCCTCGTTCCACCACGGCCGGCTTGCTCAGGCCCAGGTTTCAGTACCACCGTTGAGGGCTCGGTCGAGGTAGGTCGCAGCACTGATGAGCGCGAGATGGGTAAGCGCCTGCGGAAAATTACCCAGGTGCTCACCACTGCTGCCAAGCTGTTCCGAGTACAAGCCGAGATGGTTGGCATAACCCAGCATTTTATCGAACAGCAGGCGCGCTTTGTCGAGCTGACGGGCACGCGCCAGGCACTCGATCAGCCAGAAGGAGCAGGCTGTGAAGCTGCCTTCGTCTCCGCTCAGGCCATCTGTTCCGGCGGGATAGCGGAAGACAAGACTGTCTTCAGTGAGGCAGCTTTCAATCCGCGCGAGCGTGGAAAGCCAGCGTGGGTCCGTCGGGCTGATGAAGCGCAGCATAGGCATCAGCAGCAGTGAGGCATCCACATCCTTCTCGCCGCGGACCTGAACGAAGGATTGCAGCTCTTCATCCCAGAAGTGATTGAGTATGTCGTCGTTGATCAGGCGCCGCGCCTCGTACCATTCGCGAAGCGGCGCCTCGAGCGAACGTTTGTCCGCCAGGCGGATGACGCGATCGAAAGCCACCCAGCACATCAAGCGCGAGTGCAGCAGGTGCCGGCGACCGCCCCGTACCTCCCAGATCCCTTCATCGGGCCGCTCCCAATTCGCACTCAACCACTCCATGACCTTGCAAATGCGCCGCCAACCATCCTTGGAGATACCGTCGCTGTACTTGTTTGAGAGATACACCGCATCCATCACCTCGCCATAGATATCGAGCTGCAGCTGCTGGTTGGCGCCATTGCCGACGCGCACCGGGCGCGAGTCCTTATAGCCGGCGAGGTGATCGAGCTCCATCTCGTCCAGGCTCGAATCGCCATTGGTCCGGTACATCACGCGGAGCGGGCCGTCCTCGGCGTCGCTGCGGAGCCCGTCCAGCACGCGCGCCCGCAGCCAGTCAGTGTAGGCGCGCACCTCCCCTGAGAAACCAAGCCGCACCAGCGCGTAGAGCGAGAAAGAAGAATCGCGCAGCCACGTATACCGGTAGTCCCAGTTACGGCTGCCGCCGACCTTTTCGGGTAGACCGAAGGTTGCTGCGGCGATGGTCGTGCCATGCTCCTGAGAAAAAAGTAATTTCAGCACCAGGGCCGAACGATTCACTATCTCGCGCCAGCGCCCTTTGTAGGAGGACTTCCCTACCCAATCTCGCCAGTACTGCGCGGTGCGCTGGAAGCACTCTTCGATGGCCTGCGGGTGGAGCAGGTGATGGGGCCCCACTTCCTCCCGCTTGACAGAGCCGAAGGCGAAGGAAGCAGTCTCGCCCTTGTTCAGGGTGAAGTCAGCGACACCGTCAGGGCCCTCGATCGCGAGCGGCACGGTAGCGTGCAGGTGCAGCGTGAGAGCCTCTGCGCCATCCCCTTCCGGTTGGAAGCAAATGGCATCCTGCTCCTGGCTGGTCTTATGGCTGCCGCGCGCGTAATCAAAACGCGGCGCGCAGCGTACCTTGAAGCGCACCGTGCCCTTGATGACCCGCACCATGCGGATGATCTGGTGGGCGTACGGCGTCTCTTCCTCGCCACTCTCCACCGGCATAAAGTCAGTGACTTCAGCAACGCCACCGTCGGAAAGGTAGCGGGTCAGCAGGATGTTGGTATCGGGAAGATACAGCTGCTTGTAGCGAATACTTTCCATCTGCGGATCAATCCGGAAAAGTCCACCTTTCCCGGCATCGAGAAGCGCGGCGAAGATAGTCGGCGAGTCGAAGTGGGGGAAGCAGAAGAAGTCAATCGTGCCATCGACGGCGATCACCGCGGCCGAACGCATGTTGCCAATGACGCCATGGTTCTCAATCAACTGGCTGGAACTGGGTGTGTGCGACAAACGTGGGACCTCCTGCGCCGGCGGCTCTCGAGCGGCGCTGCCGGTTACGAAAAGAAGCGCATGAGCCCGCGCGATGGGAGGTCGGCGACGAGGAACTGGTCGCGGCCGCCGGTCACCGCTTCAGCAGCCAGGAAGCCGGAGCGTGCCGCGCCCTCCATGGTCGCGGGCCAGCCGGTATCGGTCCAGTCCCCTGCGAGATACAGGCCCGGCCACCCGGTCCTGGCACCCGGCCTGTGTGCGTCGATGCCCGGCGTTACCGAGAAGGTGGCGCGAACCTCTTTGGTGACGACCGCCTTCACCAGCTTGGCCTCGGCCACGGCGGGGAAGAACAGTGCAAGTTCGCGTACAGCGAGTTCTATAATTTCGCGCTGCGACATACCGACGAGCCGACGCGCCACGCTGATGACGAGCTCCAGATGGCCGCCCGCGGCCTTGGACCCCCGGGGCTGCAGCTTTTCCCGCTGGTACATCCACTGGATCGTGGTGTCGAGCAGCACCGCATGGGGGAGCTCGGTGATTTCCCGATCGAACCACAGGTGCACACCAACGAGCGGCACGTGTTCGAAGTGACCGAGTGCGCCAGCGAGTGCCTCGCGGGCCGTGCCTGCGGGCAGCGCTGGCACAAGGCGCTCCACCGCTTCAAACGGCAGCGCCAGCACCACGTCGTCGAACACTTCGGCCTGGTCACCACCATGTTCGTCGCCATCCTGGTTGCGGGAGCGGAGCAGCCAGCCTTCCGGGGCCTGCGCAAGCGCGTCTACGCTGGTCCGCAGCCGGACAGCGCCTCCACGCGCCTCAAGATACCTGGCAGCGCCCGAGTACATCTCTGACAGCGGCAGCAGCGGCACCCCGATCTTGCCCGCTTCCGCGGAACTTAGAAACGAGTCGCGCAGCACCTTGCCCGCATAGTGGACCGAGATCCGATCAAGATCATCATTGAGCGCCGACTGCAGGATCGGTTCCCAGAAGCGCCGCAGCGCACCAGGCGTCTGCCCATGCCGCAGCGCCCAGGCCAGGAAGTTTTCCCCACCCGGCACGTCCGCCGGGTAGCCTGAGAAGAACTGCCGCAAACCATGGGCAATGGCCCGCTTGTCGGCAGGCGAGAAACAGCGTGCCTTCAGAAACGAAGCTGCCGACTGCAGCGGTGGCGGCAGCTTGGTCGGGCGCACCACGCTGCGGCGGCCGCCCGGCTCGATGTAGGTAATGCTGCTGGTCCAGGCGATGGCGTCGGTGCGCCCCACCCGCTCGAGCAGGCTGCGCAGGTTGGTACAGCAGCCCAGCAGGATGTGCTGACAGTTATCAATGACCTCGCCCGAGCCCGGATGCAGATACGACGAGGCTCTGCCGCCAACATAGGGCCGCCGCTCAAACACGGTCACGCTGTACCCTGCACCGGCCAGCGCGGTGGCTGCTGCCAGCCCGGAGACTCCCGCGCCCACAACGGCAACCCTGCGCCCGACCTTGGCGCCGGGGCCGTGCTGCTTTGTGCGGCCAGGCCGTTGTACCGGGTGGAAGCGGGCGAGGCCGGTCTGCGCAACGCCGCGCGCCAGCAGTGCCAGCTTCTGCGTCCCTGGTACGCTCAACCGCCGGCGGAAGACGTCGTAGTCGGCGCTATGGATCCGGCCCAGCAGCCGATGATAGATGCTCATGAGCACCCACAACGCCGGGCGGCTGTCGGGCGCTATCAGCGGCAGCAGCCGCGTGCCAGAGCTGTAAAACTGTTCTGCGCGCGCTGCCTGCTCCTGCAGCATGTCGCGCACCGCGCGGCTCGGCGCCGCACCCGCGCGTGCCTCCGCCGCCAGCGCCTCGGGCGTTAGCCCGTGACGCGCCAGCTCATCGACGGGGAGATAAACCCGTCCACGCTCGGCGTCTTCCCGCACATCGCGCAGGATATTCGTCAACTGGAACGCGAGGCCCAGTTCCTCGGCGAGCGTCTCGGCGTCGGCCCTGTCGTACTCAAAGATGCGGATACATACCAACCCCACAACCGAGGCCACGAGATAGCAGTAGCGGCGCAGCTCGGCGAAGGTGGCGAAGGTTTCGCCGGCGTCATAATCCTCGCGCAGGTCCATCGCCGTACCCTCTACCAGCTGCGCCAGCAGCGCCAGCGGGATACGAAAGCGCACGCGCGCATCATTCAGCGCAATAAAAACGGGATTGTCCGAGCCGCCGTGGGCTGCTGCGTGGTGCCACGCGGCATTCCAGTCGGCAAGCAGCGTCCGACGCTCTTCCCTGCTCAGCGTTTCATCATCGGCCAGGTCGTCTGCCCGGCGCATGAATGCGTACACGGCACAGATGGCGTTGCGTTTATGCGCCGGCAGCGCCAGGAAAGCATAGTAGAAGTTCTTCGCTTCGCGGCGCGCAATGGTCCGGCACGCTGCGTAGGCCTCGGCGATGGTCACGAAGACGTTCCACCAGGCCGGGCGCTCGCCCGGTATGGAGGCCGAAGCAGACTGCCCAGGTACTTGCCGGCGAGTGCGCGCACAAGCAGCGCTGCCTTGCGCTGCTTCGACAGCGATGGCCGCCGGCGCAGTACGTCATACCCCTGCGCCTCGATGGCGCGAAGAATCTCAAGACCGCCGCGCGAAAAAAGATCAAGATCCACAGCCAGGTCGCGGTCGACCATACGGATCAGCGGCAATCCGTTGTGGAACATGACCCGCGCGTAGCCTGCTTCGTAGCGCAGCAGGTCGCGCACAGCAGCCGGGGCCTGCGCGTTTTCAATACCCTCGGCGATCATGCTTTCCGTCACCTTGAACCGCGCCATGTCGGCCTGCGGCAGGTAGATACGGCCTTTCGCATGATCCACTCGCACATCCTGCCAGAAGTTGGCCAGCTGCAGTGCCGTGCAGGTCTGGTCCGAGAGCCGGAAGCGCTCCTCATCCCGGTAGCCGGCGACATACAGTACCAGCCGCCCCACAGGGTTCGCTGAGTAGCGGCAGTAGCCAAGCACCTCTTCAATCGAGGCAAAGCGGGTAATTGCCTGGTCCTGCCGAAAGGCCACCAGCAGGTCGGCAAACGGCTCCATCGGTATCGAGCAGGCCTGGATCGTGGGCAGCAGCGCGACAAAGACGGGGTGAGTCGCGGTGCCGCGATAGCAAAGCTCCAGCTGCTCCGCCCACCAGTCGAGCAGCGCCAGGGAGAGCTGCGTGTCCCCGGTCTCGTCGCCGAGGTCGTCGGACACGCGACAGTATGCGTAGATGGCATGGAAATGCGTACGCAGCCGCTCGGGCAGGAACCAGCTGGCCACGTGGAAGTTTTCGTAATGTGTTTCGGTCAGGCGCTGGCACCATGCCTGCGCTTGGGCGAGCGTGGGCGCGGTCTGGGGCGGGCGATACTCTGCCGGCAGCGCTGCCCAGCCCCTCGCGAGAAGCGCTTCACGCTGCAGCGTGACGTCGGATTGAAGGATGGGCGCGGCCATGGTCTAGGGAAGAATAACTGTCTTGATGCCGCGCGTGACGAGCTGCTGCATACCAGTGTTTGCTCGGTCGCCAGGCTTGCGGTTCATCGACCGGTACAGCTCGACCACATCGCCAAGCGCCACGCGTCCTGTGAGGAACTGCCCCGCCTGGAAACGCCCACTGGCGAGCAGCGCCAGGGCGCGCCGCACAGTCTGCGGTGTGTGGTGAAAGCTGGCACGCAGAGAAAGTCCGCTGTAGTGCAGCTGGTTGGTGTCGAGCTCGACGCGGGTGCCGGCAGGGGGCCCACCGAAGAAGTTGACGGTGCCTCCCTTGCGCGCCAAATCCACAGCCCAGCCCCAGGTCTGCGGTGTCGCCACCGCCTCGATGGCAATATCGA
>CAXTEW010000040.1:9527-14820 GCA_964243175.1 uncultured Acidobacteriaceae bacterium | reverse complement strand
CAGCGGCTGCGCTGTTTTGTTGAAGATAGCGACCTGTAACTCTCCCCCAGCGCTCGTCCCGGCATACGCCGTCACATTGGGCGCGCCGCCGGTGCTTGCCTTCAGCTCTGTACGCATCATCCTGCTGCCCGCAAACTGCGCTGCAAGCCATATGCCGTAGTAATCCGGTTTCGCCACTGAGTTACCCGCGGCATCGGTTGCGATCGGCGTGTAAATCCCCATGCCGCCACCATGCAGGTTCACGCCCACGGCACCACGCGCTGCCAGGTCCAGCATAAAGTCGCCTGCCCACAGCGCCGCGCCCATCGTGTCGCTCATCCCCGGTTTGCCCCCGTTGTAGCAGGAGTTTCCCTCGGCCATGCGGAACGGCAGGCCTGCCTGCTTCGCCGCGTCCATCGCCACGTATACTTCGGTCTGCAGCCGCTCACCCGGATGCATGAGGTAGTCAATCGTCATTGACGGGCTCTCCGGCGGACCACCGACATAGTAGTGGGTCGTCAGGCACGATATCTCGCCCTTGGTATCTGCCGCAAACTGCCCGCCGTACTCCTTTTTCGCCGCGCTGTCCGGGCCCTCGATAGGCACAGACGGCACCCGCGCGTGCACTGCAGCGTACATCGCTTTCCACTTCGCCAGAAACTCGTCATAGTTCCAGAACGAACCTTTGCCATCCTTGCCGCCGCCGTCATCATGGCGAAACAGATCAGGCTCGTTGCCAAACTGCAGACCCAGCAGCTTCGGCCCACACACCTTCGCCACGTACGCTGCTTCATCTGCTGCTGCTTCGGGCGTGCTGTTCCGCAGGTTCAGCCCGTACAGCAGCACCCAGCCTGTCTTGTCGAGAAACGCACGCAGGTTGTCGATCGCGAGAGGAGTGATCGGGTACATGCCCGGCATTTGCTTGCTGGCTTGCACACCACGGTCCGGGCTGTAGCCGGCTCTACTTACAGCAGCGCCCGAGGACGCATTCGGTTGCCACACGGTAAAGGCGCTGGTATTGCCACCAATCCGCAGAACGCCCTCGGGACGCAGCGAACGAAACAGCGCGACAAGGTCCGTATTGCTGCCGGAGAAGAAACCCGGGTACATCAGCTGCGCCGACTCGTAGGACAGCCCGGTGAAAGTAGGCGGAACATTCGCCAGCACATCTGCCGGGTGCACCGTGATCTCCGCAAGCGCCGGCACGGTTGCATCCTGCGCCCCCAGCCACGCAGGCATGGCCGCCGCAACGCCTGCAGCCCCAAGCCCGGCCAGTATCTTCCGCCGCGTCCTGCCTTCTCCACTTAGATCCTTCAACCTGTTGCTCACGTCGCGCGTCCTCCCCAGCTTTGCTGTCGCAGCCGAGTCTACCCCGTTGGCGCTGCCTCGCGCGAGTCCCGTGCAGGCACAAGGAGATACGCTCGCCGCTCCGTTGCGCAAAGCAGAGCGCGAGGAAGAGCGAGGATCACAGACAAGGGACATGGGAGGCGCCCGCTCATCGAGCAGGAGACGAACACCTCTTCAATCTATGTTTACAGGGGATTAGGACAGGAGTACGAAGAGGGTGTTGGAGGCGCGGGCCGGGATCGAACCGGCGCATAAAGGTTTTGCAGACCTCTCCCTTACCACTTGGGTACCGCGCCCCATGAAACAGAAATCACGGTGCAGGAGCCTGCGCCGGGAGTTGCGCCGATCCTGTTGCTTCTTAGATCTGCGGCTCGCGTTTGCCTTGTACCCTAAGCCAGCCCGGGAGGCTGACTGGAGCGGGAGACGGGACTTGAACCCGCGACCCTCGCCTTGGCAAGGCGATGCTCTACCACTGAGCTACTCCCGCTTGGTACAGCTTGAAGTCTACTCAACAGCACGCCCCCGGGTCAACCTGGCAGCGCGCCGGGTGCCTAGCTGCGAAGAAAGCTCACCACCAGGCAGCCCGACGCAGCGAAGATGACAGTGGTCGTCGACCAGCCCAGCACATTGATGACGCGCCCGTTCACCCGATCGCCCATGATCGAGCGCCGGTTGGTCAGCAGCATGATCAGCAGCATGAGCGGCGGCGTGGAAAACCCCTGCACGATACCCGCCACCACCAGCGCGCGCATCGGGTTGATCCCGAAGAAGTTCAGTCCCATCGCGACCAGCGTGAATACGGCGATCGCCGCGTAGAACTTCTTTGCACGCCGTGGTTTGTAGTGCAGCCCGTTGACCCAGCCCGTGCTCTGGCACAGGTCGTAGGCGGCGCCCGTGGTCATGACCGGAACAGCCAGAAAACCGACGCCGATGATGCCGAGCGTAAACAGCAACCCTGCGGCGCGCCCAGCCAGCGGCCGCAGCGACTCCGCTGCCTGCGTGGCGGTATCGATCTGGTGCTGCCCTGCCGCAAACAAGGTTGCGGCCGTCGCAAGGATGATGAAATACATCACCACGTTTGAGAACAGCATGCCAAAGATCACGTCCCACAGGCTGCTCTTGAGCTCGGCATCCGTCGTGCCGCGTCGCGCCCGCAGCGTCCGCTTACCGGCCGCGATCTTCTCCTCCACCTCTTCATTCGACTGCCACGTGTACAAGTAGGCGGAGAGCGAGGTGCCGATGATTGCGACCAGGATCGACAGCGTGTTGCGATCCATGTGCAGCGTGGGGACGAGGGTGCCTCGCACCACTTCCGCCAGGTGCGGGTGTGCCAGGAACGCCGAGACCACGTAGGCCAGCAGCGACAGCGCAAGCACGCGAAAGATGTTGCGGATCAACTGGTACGATCCCCAGATCTGCAGCACCAGCGACGCCGCGGTCACCGAAAGCAGGATGGTTGTTTGCGATAGGTGTACCAGGATGCCGATCGCCGCGGCCATGCCGCCGAGGTCTGCTCCGGCTTCAATGATGTTGCCGAAGATGACGCCGCCCAGGATGGTGAACAGTAGCCAGCGCGGGGAATGGCTGCGCAGCACGGAAAATAAACCCTGTCCCGTGACCTGTCCCAGCTTGGCCGACAGATACACAACGGCGATCATCATGGGCAGGGTTACGGGCGCAGTCCAGAGCGCCTTGTAGCCTAGCTGGGCGCCGGCCTGCGCATAGGTGCCGATCGCCGAGCAGTCATCATCCGCCGCGCCCGTGATCAGGCCAAGTCCAGCGGAGCGCAGCACTCCGTGCTGGCGATCGCTGGCCAGTGGCTTGTTCGCCGGGTCAGCAGTAGCTGCCGCGCCTGACTCCGTCTCACTCGGGCCGACGCCCTGCTGCCGGACGCCCCCAACTGGTGCGTCCGCATCATCCATGCTGAAGAAGACGTACTCTGCTGCTCCCGGGTTGGCCCCGAGTTGCAAAGCTTCTGCGATAGGTTAGCTGAAAACGTCTGGGTTGCGGGCGCAACGAACCTCCCCCATCAAGATGCCTTCCCGACGGGCGAGCGCATGTATGCACTGACAAACAAGGCCAGTCCCGGGAGCAGCACAATCAACCCACATAGATATATAGGCTGGTCGTGGATCAAGGCCCGCAGCAAGATTGATATTGCCAAGCCCACAGATGCGGTTACCAGGCCTCCCTCGCGCAGATATACCTGGCGCCGCAAGCCGGCAAGTCGATTCTCTTCGCGCATAAGCTCCAATGCCGCAGCGGCGCCCTGCCCTGGATTATCACTCAGCTTCTTTAGCATGTCGTTCTTGTAAAAGCTTTCGCGCTCTTTCAGGCGTGCATTCGACCATGAAACGACAGCCAGGAAAGAGAACAATGAGACAGCTGCTGCGCTGAGGAACAAGAACACTGAAAATGGCCCCATATCAACTACCTCCGAGCGGGAGCAGCTTTGGTGCGGCTATCTCGCTCATGTGGTGCGACCATGCTCCGCGCGCAATGGTTTCAAATAGTAGTGCCCGGATCGCGCAAAGGAAGTGAAACCATGGGAAAAGCAACTTTGTCGTACCAATCGGGATGTGAACTGTGGATCCGGATCGTGGCGCAATCGAAGATGAGAGGAGTGTAGACCTTGTGCTTGCTGGCGATACTGCAGCCTTCGCAGCACTTGTACGCCGCTGGCAGAGCCCGTTAATTAACATGGCATGGCGCTTCTGCCGGGATCGTGGACGTGTTGAAGATATAGCACAGACAGTGTTATTGCGGGCCTACGTCCATCTCGGTCAGTGGCAGCGACAGGCGAAATTCTCGACCTGGCTCTTCGCCCTTGCGGCCAATGTGTACCGGTCCGAGCTGAAGCGAATTCCAGCCACGATGCTTTCTCTCGATGAGATCGTGGAGCCACCTGACACCCGTATCCATACTCCAAGCCTGGAGCAAGCTGAGGAGACCGAGAGAATTCGTACCGCAGTTCTTGCCCTTCCTGCAAAATACCGCGATGCTGTCACCCTCTATTACTTCCATGAGCAGGATGTAACCACTGCGGCGCTATCGCTTGGTATTCCTGAAGGTACCCTGAAAACTCGCCTCCACCGCGGACGAGAGCTCTTGCGAAAGAAGTTCTCCCAACTGCGTTACACAAACAACTCGAGTGACGACTCTGCGAGCATGTCCATGGAGGCGGAATGAACCAGAAGTGGTTAGAGCGGAAGATAGACGCTGCTCTCTATGAAGAGAAAGACGGTCTCCTTCCGTCTTCGGGATTTCTAGATTCGGTCATGGCTGGGGTGCGAACTGAAGCGTCTGTTCTGCCCGCCATACCCTTTCCCTGGAAGCGTGCTCTGCCAGGGTTCGTAGGACTTGGCATCGTCTTCATGGCTCTTGTTTGGGCAATTATCGCCGGCTGGAAATCGACACAACTTCTACCAGGCAGTTTCTCAGGATCGCGGAGTTTAGTGGTTTCCCTTGCACGCTTCCTGGACCATCCGGCCGCACAGTGGACTCTTGTGTCTATTCTGCTGGCAATCTTCTGTCTCGCAATCGCCGAAAGGCACGCCAGCATACGCTAGATGGATGGGGGTGCCATCGCGCTCACTAGCTCTGATTTGGCGAAGCGTGACGCCGCTTCTACACTGAGCGGGATGCTGGATGAACACTACCAACTGCTCCACGAGATCCCTGCTCCGGACGAGTACCGGCGCCTCCGCGTCCTTGCCGGCCTCAGCCCGAAAAGCGAAGAGGGCGCCGCCATCGGCCTGCCAAATACCTTCTTCGCCGTCGTCATCCGCGTGGAAGGCAGGCTCGTCGGCATGGGCCGCATCGTCGGCGATGGTGGCCTGACTTTCCAGATTGTTGATATCGCAGTCGACCCTGAACATCAAGGGCGCGGGCTCGGCAAAGCAATCGTCGGGTCGCTGGTCGACCACCTGCAACACAGAGCGCCGGCCGGCGCGCATATCAGCCTGCT
>CAXTEW010000040.1:0-9427 GCA_964243175.1 uncultured Acidobacteriaceae bacterium | reverse complement strand
TTCCGGGCGCGGAGGAATCGCACCGGGCATCTTGCGGAAGGTCGAGGCTCGCTCGGAAAGAAAAAGCGGCGCTGTCTACAGCGGCGCCAACACTGGCATCGCGCCGCCCACCATCGCCCCATCCCGCATGTGCAGCGAGCGATCCGCAAACGCCGCAGCTTCCGGGTTGTGCGTGATCATCAAAACGGTCTGGCCGAAGGTCTTATTCGAGTGGCGCAGCATGTGCAATACCGCGTCCGAATTCTTCGTGTCGAGATTGCCCGTCGGCTCGTCTGCGAGGATGATCGCCGGCTTGGTCACCAGCGCGCGCAGGATCGCGACCCTCTGCTGTTCCCCGCCCGACAACTCGGACGGCCGGTGATCCAGGCGTTCACTGATGCCCAGCATCTCTGCCAGCTCGCCCAGCCGCCGCCTGTCCAGCGCCTCGCCTGATTTCGCGATCTGGTGCGCGATCTCGATGTTGCCCAGCGCCGAGAGTGTGGGCAGCAGGTTGAACTTCTGGAAGACGAAACCGATTTTGCTCTTGCGCATCCGGGTGCGTTCCCCGTCAGACAAGGTCGCGAAGTCCACGTCATCGATGCGAACATGCCCGGTCGTCGCCTGCGTCAGGCCACCCAATATATAGAAGAGCGTCGACTTGCCGCTGCCGGAGGGGCCGACGATCGAGACGAACTCGCCCGGCTCGACCGCAAAGGAAACATCGACCAGTGCGGGTACCTGCAACTTGCCGATACGGTAGGTCTTGCCCAGGTGCTCTGCCTCGATCATGTGGGGCGGGGTAGTTGCTGACATCACCACACCATCCTAAGCCAAGCGGCATGGCGACCCGGCGCTGCGTTTCCGCGGGAGCGGCCTGACCGCCCTTCCTGCGCACCCACCGATGCAGAACCGCAGGCAGCCGGCGGGACAGCGGACACCCACGGTACAGCTACGCGTGTGCGCCGGCAGCCCCGGCAAAGCCTGGCAGGTTCACCGCGGCGACGGCGGCCCGCTTTGGCCCGCGCTTGCGCACCAGCAGCGTCCGAATCCTCTCCACCATCTCGCCCGGCGACACTGCGCCCTTGGGCAGAAAGGCGTCTGCCGCTTCAGCCCGGGCGAAATCCTTCACCGTGGTGCTTACCAGCAGGGCCGGCACCTCGGGTGCTTCCGCCTTCATCCGCCGCACCATCTCGTTGCCATCCATCCCCGGCAGCAGCAGGTCGCTCAACACCAGGTCCACGCCGCCCTGAGTGAAACGCTCCAGCGCATCCTGCGCGCTCAGTGCTTCCACCACCCGGTAGCCGCGGGTCTCGAGCATGAATTTGCGTACGCTGAGTGCCTGTTCATTGCCGTCCACAAGGAGAATGACTTTTCTCGGTCGCATCGTTTGGTGTCCGCTCGCTTCCTGGTTCACTTGCACGCTCCCCAGGCTGCGAAGCCAGACCTTGTCATCCCCGTCGTGCTGGAGACATGGGCCGGCGCTGCTCCCGGGAAGGGGTTCCATGGCCGCGTCTGCGCCGGAAACTGTTCCGAGGCACAGCAGGGGCGCTCGCGCCGCGGGCTTGCCTGCGTGGAGCGAAAGCTCCAGCAGGCGCGCCGTGACGGCACGTTGATGCGCCCTGCCGCCCGGCAAACAGCGCAGGCAAATAGCAGGCACGGGGAACAAAGGCCTGGGCGAACGGTGACGACTTGGGCGAGTGGCACGCCAGTCCCCGCAAAGGGGCTGACGGCCTGCTTCAAGTAGAAGTCAGCGCAGCGCTTCGGCTGTGGTTCCGCTTTTGGTTGTCGCGTAAAGGCGAAAGTTGCGTTCACTCGCCGTGCTGCATGGCTCCTGAACGCTTGCTCAGACTACGGACGTGCACCGGGTGGCGCAAGTGTGAACAAGAGGCGAAAGCCGGCCCATCTTTGCGCTTGAAAAAAGGAAATCTAGCCTGAAACGGGTCGCAAGTGCCTCCCTGCGCGGCTGCCGCCCTGTGGAGGAGGTGTGCATCAGAAAAGGAAAAACCGTCCTTCTGCTACAAGAACGGTGCTGCCACCCACACGAACGTAACTATCGCGTTGCCAATTTGGGAGCACCGTCGTGCTGTCTCGCCCCTCCGCAACGCTTGTTTGCTCCCGGAGTCGCAGCTCTGCCTGGCAGTGCAGCGTACTTGCGCGACTTACCTGCTTCCCCTGCCGCAGCACCAGCGGCGTCGCGGATGGCGCGTAGTCATGCCACACCAGGTACGCGGTTGCGCAGCCAGCGCCTGAGCCCGTCGCCGGGTCCTCACCGCCGTAGAACTGCATCCGCGCATGCCACTCCGTTGGGTCCGTGCCAGGCGCTACAACGTAGAAGAACCGTGCTCCGGCTTCCGCCAGGAAGCGCCGGGCCCCCTGCTGCGGGATGTCGAGCGCCTGCAGCGCGGCTTCAGAGACCAGGGGCACGACCACGAAGGCGATACCCGTCGACACGGTCTGGGCAGGCTTGCCGGGGTCCAGCTGGTCTACCGGCAGCCCCAGGGCAGCGGCTACCTCGGCAGCTTCATGGACCTTGCCAAACTCGGGCAGCGGCTGGTCCATCTCGCCGTAGACTGGCTTGCCAAAGGGCAGCCCTGCTTCGTACCCGGCCGCCTCGCCCAGAGCCGTGCGAAAGCGAACCGGCACTGTGCCAGCCGCAAGCCTCAGCCGGACCACGGCAGCATCGTGGAGAGCCGGCAGCGTCCAGCGCAGCACGGCTGCTGTTCCCAGGGTGGGGTGTCCGGCAAAGGGCAGCTCTTCCTCGGTCGTAAAGATGCGCACCGCCACTGCCTCCTCCGGAGATCCCTGCCGGGGAAAGCAGAAGGACGTCTCCGACAGGTTGGTCTCCTTCGCCATGGCCTGCATCTGCTCAGTGGTGAGGCCTGCAGCATCGAGGAAAACTGCCAGCTGGTTGCCCAGCAGCGGCGTTTCTGTAAATACATCCACCACCACGTACCTGTACTCGCGCGCCATGTATTTCCTGTCCCTTCGCCGTCTCTGGTCGCCTGCTGCCCTGCCGTGGCGGTGCCGTGCTATGCTCGCCTCACCTGCGGCATAGCGACGCTGCAAACCAGCCCTGATGCCACCATTGCGGAAGCCACAATCCCGCCCCACTCACCCGCAGACACCCTGTCGTGCCCAACAGACAGCAGGGTTGCGGCCACCGGAGCACAGCGACTCCTGTACGATGCGGACGCTCTTCTGAGCGCCCGCTGCCCTCGTTGCAGTCCATAGAGCCGTCTGCCGGAACCTTCGCCCCTGTCGCGCATCTGTTTGTATAACCGCAACCGCGCCGGGCTCCGAGCCCATATACCTACCGGCTTCACCCCTGGAGATCGCATGAGCATCACTGCTGAGTCACGCATTCCCCGCATCCTGGAGCAGGCCCCGGAGTTCGAGGCCAAGAGTACCCACGGCCCCATCAAGCTGAGCGATTACCTGGCCAAGGGCAAGTACGTCATGCTCTTCTCGCACCCTTCCGACTTCACCCCGGTCTGCACCACCGAGTTCATTGAGTTCGCACGTCGCCAGGCAGACTGGGATCGCCTCAACGTCCAGCCGATCGGCGTTTCAATCGACTCCGTGTTTTCGCATATCGCCTGGATCCGCGACATGGAACAGATGGCAGGCGTCAAGATTGAATTTCCCTTGATCGCCGACCTGGATTTCAAGGTGTCGATTGCCTATGGTCTAGTTCACGAGGCCGTGTCGGATACTGCCGCGGTCCGCGCCGTGTTTGCCATTGATCCCAAGGGTAAGATCCGCGCCATTATCTACTACCCACCGCAACTGGGCAGGTCAGTGGATGAAATCGTTCGTATCTTTGAGGCGATCCAGACGACAGACAAGAATGGCGTCTCACTCGGTGCCAACTGGCAGCCCGGTGATCCCGTGATCGTTCCGAGCCCGGCTACCGTGGCAGACGCGGAAAAGCGTACCAATGGTGGAGGCGCAGGGCTCCAGGTCGACAGCTGGTACCTGTCGAAGAAAACTCTCTAAGCACAAGCCGCCAGGAAAAACCTTCAAGCGGGTGCCCCACATCTCGAACTTGAGATGTGGGCCGGTGCGGACTGCACCGGCCTGCTTAGGCACACGAGAAGCCCCGCAGCGTCAGCAGGGCTCCATACGCAGCGGCACATCCGCAATACAGCACCTACTGTGACTTCGCCTTGGGCGGGAACTTCTTGAAGATCTGCTTCAAGCTGCTGGTCAGCGCCTTGGTGTTCTGCTTCTCTGTATTTGATAAGTCAACCGCAGTCACTGCGCGATACAGCAGCTTATGGCTTCCACTCTCCTGTATGTCGATCACCAGGTGTGTGCCTGCCGTGTTCAGCGCATTGTAGGTAGCTTCTCCGTACAGCGGCTTCCAGCCCGCGCCCCAACCTTGCGTGCCCCACTCCTGGGCCCACGCACCCGGGTGGGCGTGATAGTACGTCTCGAGATCTGCGCCGCTGTGTATCTGGCCCAAGGCAAAGATCGTCGCCTCACCGCCACTCGCAACCGCGGTCCAGCCACGCTTTTGCAGGTCGGCATCAATGATGCTCTTGAGCACACCGTTGTAAGTCGGCACCGCCATTTGCGCATCGCCCCAGGAGTAAGTGCGGCGCGCCAGGTTGGCAGACTGGTCGAACTCAATCGTAACCGTGGGTGACAGGAATGGGATTGCCCGCGCCGGGCTCACATAGAGCCCGGCGCACACGCCGGCGAAAACAAACAGCGCGCCCAGCCTTCGCTGTTTCCCGCATACTTTCTGCACGTCGTTCAGCGGCTAGCCTTTGCTCTTGGGTGGAAAGTTCTTGAACATCTTATCGATGTCCTTGTCCAGGTTCTTGACGTTTTTCTCAGACTTCTTCGAAATGTCATTGTCCGACATGCCACGGAAGAGCAGTGCATGATTGGAGCTATCAAAGATGTCCAGCACGAGGTGGCCTACCGGCTGCTGCTGCGTCGTGGTTGTCGCCTCGCCGAAGCCGCCGCCACCGAAGCCGCCGCCAAAGCCGCGGTACCCGAAGCCCCGTCCCCAGCCGCCGCCAAAGTTGTTATAAGTGGTTTCAAGCTCCTGCTCGTTCTTCACGCTACCGATCGCGAAGACAGTGGCGCTGCCGCCACTCGGCACCATCTGCCAGCCCTTCGCCTGCAGATCCTGGTTCACTGCTGACTTGATCCGGTCCACGTAGAGTGGATTGTCTGTCTGCACAGTGCCCCAGGAGTAGGTGTGGTAATTCTCGAAATTGATGCTGTGGTCATAATCTGTGCGAACATCGGCAGCTTGGGCAAATGTGGCCGCCAGCAGCAGTGCGCCCGCTGTAGATAGCATGGTGAATGGCTTCATGGTTCTCCTTCGTGTCTTTACCTATAGGAGTGCCTGGCCTCGCGAAGGGTTAGCTCAGCGTTTTCCCTGGCGCGGTTGCTCTGTTTCGAGACAGCGGCTGCAGAGCTACTGCGCGTCATCCCCCTGCGCAATCGCGTAGTAGCCGTGGCGCGCCTGCACCTTGATTCCGTCCCCTTTGCACTGCACCTCGACCGCGCGGTACTTGCCATCGAAGTCTGCATTCGACGGCACATAGCTCATCACGTATTGGGTGCGGAGCTCGTCTTCAATCTGCTGAAATGCTGCTTCGAGCTTCTTGCCATTGTTGCCGACATCGATGACGCGTCCGCCCGTCGCCTCGGTCATCCGGCGCATCTGCTGGTCCCCTGTGTAGCCGCCCAGCATGATTGATCCGCCAGAGTAAAAGCCTCGATCCGCGATCAGGATGACGTAGATGATGGTGTTCGCCTTTTGCGCAGCTTCAATCGCATCCTGCACCCGGTACTTCGATCCCTGGTCTTCCCCGTCCGTCAGCAGGATCTCTGCCTTGCGGCCCGCTTCCTGGCGCAGTTTGTCGCCGGATGCCAGGTACACCGCGTCGTACAGCAACGTTCCCTTGGGCGCGCCCTGCGTGGGAATCGTCCCCTGCCCCAGTCCCGGGATCC
Source organism: uncultured Acidobacteriaceae bacterium (assembly GCA_964243175.1). Lineage (GTDB taxonomy): Bacteria > Acidobacteriota > Terriglobia > Terriglobales > Acidobacteriaceae > EB88. Next base: position 3,475 of record CAXTEW010000040.1, on the reverse strand, counting down.
CGGCCGCGCCATTGCCGGCTGCCGTGTTGATCTCGGCCTTGCTCATCGCACGGCTCAGCGTGCCGGCATTGTTGGTGTAATCCTCCAGGAGATTGACATCCACGTCGAACGAGATCAGGAAAGCCTCATCCTTGTCGCGCAGCACCCGGTGCAGAAAGGTGGACCCCGTCTGCTGCTCCAGCGGCAGCACGTTCTGCTGTGAGCCAGAGGTGTCGAGCAGGATACCGAGAGTTAGCGGCTGGTCCGCTCGCGCCTCAAAGGTGCGCACCTTCTGCTCCTTCTTGTCCTCGAGCACCCGGCAGTCATCCCGCGTCAGGTCCGGGATCAGCGCCCCATGCTTGTCCCGCACGGTAAAGTACAGCGACACAAGGTTGGAGTTGACGCGTAGCGTTGTCACCGGCGCGCCGGCCGGCGAGTCGTCCGGCGGCGGAGCAGTGCTTACCGGCGGCGCGTCAGGCGATGGCGCCGACTGCGCATGGAGCACCGGGGCAAACAGCAGCAAGGCAATGGCGGGCAGAAGGTTGCTTCGCATGGTGACAGCTTAGACGTTTCTCAGGAGAGAAACGTCTAAGCCGGTTCGCTGAACCCACGGGAGCAGAACCGCCTATGCGGCTGGCAGCCACTTCGTGGCGGGTTTTTGCTGTTCAAAGGACAACTGCAGCCGTTCTACGCCTTTAGGGCCTTCAGGTAATCCGCGTCCGCCTTCAGGGCCTCCATCGGTGGCAGGTCCGGGTAGGCTTCCTGCTCCACAAACATGTGCTGGATCGTCCCCGGTTTCACGGCGGCGAAGATCTGGTGATAATCGGCGGTGCCGCGGCCCAGCTCAGCGGCCGGGGGAGGATTATTGACCGAGCTCTGCCCCGCTCCCTTCGCGAAATCCTTTACATGCAGCATCTTGATACGGTTCGCATAGGTGCGCAGGTAGTGCTCCGGGCTGCCGCCACCAACCGTCACCCAGCCGCAGTCCAGTTCCATGATCACCAGCTTCGGGTCAGTGTCCTTGAGCAGCTGGTCGTAGGGAACGACGCCGTTCTGGGGGACGAACTCCATGGTGTGGTTGTGGTAGCCGAATTGGAAGCCGGCCGCCTGGGTCTTCTTGCCCCACTGGTTGAACTGGTCTGCGTTCCACTTCCAGTCATCGAGCGTGAACGAGGTCACCTGGGACTTGAACGGCATATGCGCGGCCTTGGCTGCGTCGCGGAAGCCTGGAAAGGAACAGATGATGTACTTCGCGGTGCCGAACGCCTTGTGGAACTCAAGGATTTCGTCGAAGTGCTGCTGAAGGGTGCTGGAAGAGTAGTGCGCCGAAACACAGTGGAGTCCGGCAGCAACCATCGCAGCCTTGACGTCGGCCGGCGAGTGGTTGAAGAAGCCGGCAGCCTCGACCTCCTTGAAGCCCACCCCGCTGACCTGCTTCAGTGTGCCTGCATAATCCTTCTGCAGCTGCTCCCGCACGGAGTACAACTGCAGCCCCAGCGGCAATCCAAAAGGACTTGCCTCCGCAAAGCGTGTGGGCAGCACGGTGGCAGCAGCGGCAACAGTGGCGGCTGACTGCAGAAAGCGGCGACGGCTTAAAGGATGCATCGTCTGGTACTCGATTCTCCGGGGTATCCCCCGGTTTAAGGATGAATCCCCGCAGAGAGCTCGAGCGGGGCATGTTAGCGATCCCACACACGATGCCACGCCGCGCGCGCGGATGTCGACCCCCGTCTGCGAAGGCCTTCTCGAGGAGGGCGCACCAGGGAGCGGCCGATACCCTCTGGTACTCTAACGTTTGCGCTGCTGCATCCCAGAAATAGCCGCGCGAACGCGCCCGCATGGATCCAGCCGAGGCTCCGCCGAGGCAAAACCGCCAGGCTGCTTTCCACCGCGACGTACTCTGCAGAGCAGCACCTGTTCCACTTTAGGAGATTGCCCGTGAAGCATGCTGCATTGGTCGGAGTTCTGCTGGCTTGCCTTGGAGGCGCCGCACAGGCGCAACAAGGCGGCGCGGTCCCTGGCTCGATCCCGGACGCCCCTACCCCGCAGCCCGGCAGTCTGGGCGACCTGAAGGATACGGTTCGCCCCGGGGCCGGCACGACGGCCGCTCCTTCCCCCGATGCACAGGCAGCGGGCGCGAACCAGGCAGCCGGCTCCTCTTCCTCTGCGTCCGACGCAGCCGACCGTGCCGCGAACCCTGAAGGCGACCAGAATGCAGCCCCGGCCGCGGCAACGCCTAACCAGCAGGAGACGCCTGACCTGCCGGCGCCTGGACAGGGACCTGCCTCCACCCTTGTGGTCGCTGTCAACGAAGTGGTGGTTCCAGTTACGGTTCGCGACAAGAAGGGCGCTCTCGTTCCTGCCATCGACTGGCGTAAGTTCCGCGTCTTTGAGGATGGCGTCCGGCAGAGGATCGTTTCCTTCACCTCTGACCCTTTCCCTTTGTCGGTAGCCTTCGTTGTGGATCAGAGCCTTCCCGCCGATGTGATGAACCGCGTCAACGAGAGCCTTTCCGCAGTCACTGGCGCGTTTACCCCGGCCGACTCTGTCGCGGTCTTCGGCTACAACAGCACGCCGCGGATGATCACCGATTTCACCGGCGCGCAGGGCGCCCGCCTCAATGTTGCGCTGTCCCAGGCCAAGGCTCCCGGCCGCGACATGGAAGTCATAGCCCCCGGCGGTCCGATGGACGATGGCATCACTCAGAATGGGCGTCCGCTGGACCCCAACACCACTCCGCACCATGGGCTGGATGTTGGCAACGCCATCATTCCCAAGGAATACCACCCGCTGAATGACGCCATTCTTGCTGCGGCAATTGAGCTGGCCAAGCAGCCCAAGGGCCGTCGCCGCGTGCTCTACATCATTTCCGACGGCAAGGAGCAGGGTTCGAAGGCCTCGTACAAGCAGGTCGTCCGCTTCCTCCTGACCAATGGCATCTCTGTCTCGGGCACCCTGGTCGGCGATTCGGCTATCTGGGGCCTCGGTTATCTCGACAAGATTCACCTGCCGCTGCTGCCGACCATGCGTGACAACGCACTGCCCAAGTTCGCGCTTGCGACCGGGGGCACGCTCGACTCGGAAGTGTCAGAGAACGGCATGCAGCTGTCTTTCTCGAAGATCACCAACGTTGTGCGGAACCAGTACACGATCATCTACACCAGCCACGCCAACACGCTGGCGACCCAGTTCCACTCAATCGAGGTGCGCGTCGAAGGGATTCCGAACCTCGACATCGTCGCGCCGGATGGCTACTATCCGGCAGCCAGCCGGCGCTAGTCCCAGGTCTGGACCGGGTCTCTGCAGACCCGGTTCTGGCGGGTTGGGAAATGATCGCGGCGATCCCATCGCTGGCTGGTCGGCGACTAGGAAGAGGCTGCTTGCACCAACCCAGCCCTGGCCTGTTTACGTCATGACTCGTAGCGCCTTTTGCCTAAACCTTGCATTTTCCTCTTAGACTTTCGCAGTGACCTGTCTATAGTGACGGGATGGTTAC
>CAXTEW010000039.1:0-14896 GCA_964243175.1 uncultured Acidobacteriaceae bacterium | reverse complement strand
GTGCCCGTGCTCGTCCACTCCCGCAGGAGCAGCAGGGTGATGAGGAATCCGCTGAGTACGAAGAAAAGCTGCACGCCATCCACGGGAGGTACGGGATAGCCTCCGAGGAGAAATCGCTGCAGCAGATGGCACACGATGACAGTGGCGATGGCCACGGCTCGCAAGCCATCGAGCGAGGGGATGCGGGCAGGATCGCGGCTCACGCCGGCCGCTCCAGACTGTTCCGCTGCCGCTTGTTTGCGTACCTGCACACTCGCCGTCGCCATGGTAGCTGGTTCGCTCTTCTGACCGGATGGTCTTACTGCCGGAACTTAGTAACCATCTCACCCCGGGCATGCTCGAGTCTGCTGCGTTTTTTGCTCTGTGTGTACCGGCGGTAACAATGCCCGCCCGCGGGACACCTTTGGGGCAGGCGGCGGAGGGTACCGGCTGCCTCAGCAGGAAGTGGGCCCTGCCAGGGCGGCTCGCGGATCAAAGTGCGGCCGGTGTGACCCGCCAAAGTCGCGCGCCGCATCGGATGTAAGCGACTCCACGGAACAATAACGGGAACAGGAACGAGGAAATCATGCTGACACCAATTGCCCTGCTGTACGGGTTGCTCCTGGGTCTGGTGGCGCTTGCCATCCCCATCGCCGGGCTGGCGCTGCTGTGGAAGGCGGCGCATCCGCGGGCGCGCTTTGTGCGGGTGGTACGTACCCGCGAGAACAGCGCGCAGGCTGCAGAACAGCATGCCGGGCAGCGCACCGTGCCGGTCGCGGAGCCGGAGCAGGTGCGCCCACTCTCGTGGCGTGAGCGCTGGCGGGAGCCTTCTGTACTGATTCCCCTACTGGCTGGCGTCTTGCTGGTGCTGCTGCCGCTCGGCCTCGGCCGCTTCCTGGTCCAGTATGCGTTCCGTGCGGGTGCCGACGAGCCGCACGTCCTCCGGGGTGAGTCCACAGATCTGCGGAGGCCGGATGGAACAAGGATCCACGTGGAGCAGTTTGGACCGGCCGGAGCCTCAGACCCAGGCGCCCCGATCCTGGTGCTGACCCACGGCTGGGGAACCGACGGTACAGAGTGGTACTACGCCAAGCGGCAGCTCGCCGGGCGCTTCCACCTGATTGTGTGGGACCTGCCCGGCATGGGCGAGACCGACCAGCCGCGGAGCCAAAGCGACGCCCTGGAGCAGATGGCTACCGACCTGCACCAGGTACTTACCCTGGCTGGCGGCAAGCGCGTGGTGCTGGTCGGGCACAGTATCGGTGGCATGACCAACCTCACCTTCGCCAAGCTTTACCCTGAAGCGCTGGGGCCGCAGGTCGCCGGGATTGTGCAGGTAGATACGAGCTACACCAACCCGGTACGAACCGTGAAGGACAGCAGCCTGAACCTGGCCCTGCAGAAGCCAGTCGGTGAGCCACTCCTGCACGCAATGGTGCCGCTGTCAGAGGTGGTTCGTGCGGCGAACTGGCTGAGCTACCAGGAGGGCCTGCAGTACCTCAGCAATGCCAAGAGCGCCTTTGCAGGAACAGAAACGCGCGGGCAGCTGGACATGGTGTCGCGCTTCCAATTCGAGTCTTCGCCGGGCGTCGTGGCACGCGGCACGCTCGCGATGTTTCACTGGGATATGACCCCGGTCCTGGCACAGATCCATGTGCCGGTGCTTATCCTGGTGGGCCGGCAGGATACGACAACACTGCCGGTGGCGAGCGAAACAATGCACCGGAGCATCCCCGGGGCAGTGTTGCAGGTAGTCGAGCCGGGCCGTCACTATGCGCTGCTCGAGAGGAACCGGGAAGTGAATGACGCAATCGCGCGATTTGCCGGCGCGGTGCTCGGGCAGGCGGCTCGCCCATGATGGGAAGCGGTCGCGTGTGCGGCGAGCGGCTACACTCGAGAGACTCATGAGCCACTCTCCCGTTCACGCCCCAAATGCCCTCGCCGCTGCTGCGTCCGCTTACCTGCGCAGTGCCATGCACCAGCCGATCCAGTGGCATGAGTGGGGACCCGAGCCGTTCGCGCTGGCCCGCCAGCAGGACAAGCCGATCCTGCTCGATGTTGGCGCAGTGTGGTGCCACTGGTGCCACGTAATGGACCGGGAAAGCTATGAGAACCCGGCGCTGGCCGAGGTGATCAATCGCAGCTACATCGCCGTCAAGGTGGATCGTGACGAGCGGCCGGATGTGGATGCGCGCTACCAGGCCGCGGTGCAGACGATAGCAGGGCAGGGCGGCTGGCCGCTGACCGCCATCCTGACGTCCGACGGCCGGCCCTTCTTTGGCGGCACCTATTTCCCACCCGACGAGCGCTACGGCCGGCCCTCCTTCAAGCGCGTGCTGGAGACGATGGCGGGCGTGTGGAAGGAGCGGCGCGCGGAGTTGGACAAGACAGCCGCGCAGGTACTCGCGGCGATCGATCACGGGGAGAGCTTTTCCGGCCGCTCCGGCTCGCTGGGGCCAGAGATCGTGGACGCCCTGGTGCAGAGCGCGGTGGAGAACCTGGACAAGGAGCATGGCGGCTTTGGCACGGCGCCCAAGTTTCCCCATCCCGCAGCGCTGGACCTGCTGGTTGACGTGGCGGGCCGTACCGGCTCCAACGAGGCACGGCACGCGGCCGTCTTCACGCTGGAGGCGATGGCGCGCGGCGGCATGTACGACCAGCTGGGCGGAGGGTTCCACCGCTACTCGGTCGACGAGCGCTGGATCGTGCCGCACTTCGAAAAGATGCTGTACGACAATGCCGGCCTGCTGGCGAACTATGCCCGCGCTTTCCAGACCTTTGTCGAGCCGGAGTTTGCGCGGGTGACGCTCGATATCCTGCGCTGGATGGATTCGACGCTGAGCGACCGCGAGCAGGGCGGCTTTTACGCCTCCCAGGATGCGGACATCAACCTTGACGACGACGGCGACTACTTCACCTGGACGCTTGGCGAGGTGGAGCAGGTGCTCGCGGGGTATCCCGAGGAGCTGCGGCTGGCGGTTGCGTACTACAACGTGCGCGAGACCGGGGATATGCACCACAACCTGGCCAAGTGCGTGCTGTATGTGCCGCGGAGCTTTGCCGAGGTCGCGCGCGCCGCGGGCCTCGAGCCTGGGGCGGCTGCCGAAACGCTGCGTTCCGCCCATGCCCGGCTGCTGGCCGCCCGGGCGCTGCGGCCTACGCCATTTATCGACCGCACCATCTACACGGGCTGGAACGCGATGGGCGTTTCCGCCTACCTGGCGGCGGCGGAAGCCCTGGAACGGCCAGCGACGCGGCAGTTTGCCCTGCAGACGCTCGACCGCCTGCTCGACCAGGGCTGGGACCCGGCTGCCGGACAGCTAAGGCATGTGATTGCGTATGCCGACGGGCATGTCCCGTCGAAGCCCGCGCCTGGACCGCTCGAAGATTATGCATTCCTGGTGCATGCGTGCCTGGACGGCTGGCAGGCTACCGCCGAGCTGCGGTACTACGCGGCAGCCGAGGCGATCGCCAAGTCGATGGTCGCGCGCTTCGCCGACCGCACCGGCGGCGGCTTCTTCGACATGGACACGGGTGTCTCCGCGGGCCCGGAATCGAGCCTCGCCGGGGGCAGCGTCGAAGCCCCGCAAGGCATTCCACTGGGGATCCTGGGCGCGCGCAGAAAGCCGCTGCAGGATGCGCCCACCCCGGCGGGCAACCCGACCGCGGCTGCCGCACTGCTTCGCCTGTACGCCTTGAGCGATGGCTCCGGGGATGGGGAGCAGTTGCGCGAAACCGCCGAGGATACGCTGGAGTGCTTCGGCGGCGTTGTAGCGCAATACGGCTTGTACGCGGCGAGCTATGGCCTTGCGCTCGAGCGGCTGCTGCTGTCTCCGGTCCAGGTCGTTGTCATCGGGCAGGACGAGGCGGCACGCTCGCTGGCGGCACTTGCCTCGGCACGGTTCGGCATCAACAAGAGCGTTTTGCGGCTGACCCGGGAGCAGGTCCGCGCGGAGTCCCTGCCACCGGCGCTGGCGGAAACATTGCCACATCTGCCACAGCTTGCCGATGCTGACAGCTTCGCTGTCGTCTGCCGGGGTGCAAGCTGCCTGCCGCCGGTCACCGATGGGGAAGCATTGCTGGTCGCGCTGCAGGGCGTCTAACGAGCGCCTAAGACCGGCTGCGCGCCTGGCGGCCACTTCGTGGCGTGTACTCGTTCATGGCGAAGCACCAATGAGCACCTGCCAAGAAGTGGCCGCACAGGCGATCTCGCTTACAGTCCTTCCCCAGTGAAGGGGTTGATCTCCTGCGGCCGCGCAGCCGTCGGGTCGGCTGCGGGTGCCGGCTCGGCAGGCCTGTGACCCGCAGCCGATCCGAGTGCCGCCGAGCCATCTGTCGAAAATACCCGGAGCGGGTCGCCGGGAAGCATGTGGTGCTCCATCAACGCGATGCGCACGCGGCGCTGCAGCTCGCGCTTCGCCGCCCACTGCTGGTTGGCGCGCGTCTTCAGGACGATGGGATACGTCACCTGCGAGCCCTTGATGGCGTCGACCCCGAGCAGCGTCGGGTCTTCAAGGAATGCATCCTTGTAGGCGGGGTCCTCGCGCACACCCTTCGCGACCTCACCCAGCACCCGGAGCACTTCGTCTGGATCGGCGGAGAAATCAACGTCCACATTGATGGTTGCGACGGAGTAATCACGGGTCATGTTCGCGACGGTGGTGATTTGCGAGTTGGGCACGATGTACAGCGTGCCATCGCCATCGCGAAGCATGGTCTTGCGCAGGCTCATGGCCTCCACCTGGCCGGAAACGCCGGCGATCTTGATTACGTCCCCCACGTTGTACTGGTCCTCGACCAGCACCAGCATGCCGTTGAGGCAGTCCTTGACGACGGTCTGGCAGGCAAGACCGATGGCGACTCCCGCGACGCCAGCCGAAGCTAGCAGCGGAGCCAGGTTGAAGCCAATCAGGGGCAGCACCTGAAGCACGGCGAGGAAGCCGATGATGCCTACGCCGGTAGCGCGGAGTACAGATGAAAGCGTGCGCGCCTGCGAAATACGGCTTGCGGCGGCAGCATGCCGCTCTGCCACGCGTGCCATGCGATCTGTGAAGTAGGTAAGCACACGTACCAGGATCCAGGCGATGAGCAGGATCACGAGGATCTTGGGAAGCACATCGATGAGCAGGTGCTGGGCGAGGTCGAACAGCCTGTCAGCCGAGAGGAGGTCGCGGTAGGTGCGGTGGGGGCTGACTACCGGCGCTGCTGCAGAAAGGAGTAGCATTCGGGTGTTTTATCCTTGCTATGCGGGGGTGTACGCGATGCTATGCAGGTTTCAGTTTGACGGCCGCGCCGGGCTGGCGGGTATTCTTTCCTCCCTGCCGGCATGGCTCCCATGGTTACCAAAGCCGCAGCGGACCAGGAATGGCAGCGGGATGGTGGCCGCCCCGGCGATCGCCGCCATGCTGCTGGCAGTGCCGTGCTGGGCTCAGCACAGCGGCGGCTACACCAACCCGCCGCCTCTGGGCTCAGCCAACGTCCACGCGGGCGATGGGCCGCATGAGCCGGATGCACCGGAGGTGAACATGCGCGCGCAGGAGCAGATGGCCGACCGGCGCAACCAGGAACGGCAGCGGGAGCTCGTTGCCGATACGGAGAAGCTTTTCCAGCTGGCGCAGCAGCTTCGCGACGAGGTAGCGAAGAGCAACAAGGACCAGCTTTCCGTACCGGTGATGAGGCGCAGCGAGGAGATCGAGAAGCTGGCTAAGAGCGTGAAGGAGAAGATGCGGGGTTACTAGCGAGGCCTTCGGAAGGGCTGTGCGTCCAATCTCTGGGCAGGCCTGGGTTATAGACTGGGTGTTCCGGCAGGTATGCAGGGGAAGAGGAGTCGGCATGGCGGCGGGTGAGATTGTAATGGCAGAAACGGGAGCGGATGCCTCGGCCTCCGGCAACGCGCCAGCAGTCCGCTGGGCCGGCCTCTCAGAGCAGCAACTGGTCGCGATGTACCGGTTGATGCTGTTGTCCCGGCGCACGGATGATCGCGAAATCCAGCTGAAGCGCCAGCAGAAGATCTTCTTCCAGATCTCCTGTGCCGGGCACGAAGCGCTGCTGGTGGCAGCCGGCATGGCGTTCAAGCCGGGCTACGACTGGTTCTTTCCCTACTATCGCGATCGCGCCCTGTGCCTCACGCTGGGCTCGACTGTCGAGGAGCTGTTGCTGCAGGGTGTTGGTGCGGCAGCGGACCCCTCGAGCGGCGGTCGCCAGATGCCATGCCACTGGGGCAATCCCCGCTTGAATATTGTTTCGACCTCGTCGGTGACAGCGACGCAGTGTCTCCATGCCATTGGCTGCGCCGAGGCTGGCCGCTACTTCGTCCGCCATCCGGAAGCAGCCCGTAAGCATGATGGCGACTACCGTGCCTTCAAGGATGTGCGGTTCCATGGCGACGAAGTTGTCTACCTCTCGATCGGTGAGGGCTCGACCAGCCAGGGCGAGTTCTGGGAGTCGCTCAATACTGCCTCGAACCAGAAGCTACCGGTCGTCTATGTCATTGAAGACAATGGTTATGCTATCTCGACACCTGTGGAAGTGAATACGCCTGGCGGGTCCATCTCCCGGCTGGTGCAGAACTTTCCCAATTTTTTCTTTGCCGAAGTGGATGGGACCGATCCGATCGCGAGCTACGCCGCGCTGCAGCAGGCCGTCGCCTGGTGCCGCGCCGGCAACGGACCGGCGTTTGTGCATGGCCACGTCATCCGTCCCTACTCCCACTCCGAGTCGGACGATGAACGCTCCTATCGCAGTGCCGAGGAGATCGAGCGCGACCTGCAGCGTGACCCGCTGCCGCGTTTTCGCGCGCGGCTGCTTGACGAAGGTTTGATCGATGCAGACGGGCTGGCTTCGCTGGAGCAGGGCGTCGAGACCGAGGTGCAGGCGGCGTCGGATCGCGCCGTAGCCTCCGCCCTGCCGACGATCGACGGCATCCTGCGGCATGTGTATTCAGAGGACTTCGATCCAACCAGCGATGCGCTGGTACGCGAGCCCCAGGCCGTACGCGAACTGGCGTTGGAGGAAAATGCCCCCAAGCCGAAGACCATGGCAGACCTGATCAACAGCTGCCTGCACGAGGAAATGCGCCGCGATGAGCGGATCGTCGTGTACGGCGAAGACGTGGCGGACGCCAGCCGGGAACAGACGCTACGTGCCGGGGAGCTGAAAGGCAAGGGCGGCGTGTTCAAGCTGACCGCCGGGCTGCAGACTGCCTTCGGCAGCGAACGCGTCTTCAACTCACCCCTCGCCGAGGCAAATATCGTGGGGCGGGCCCTTGGCTACGCCGTCCGGGGCATGAAGCCAGTCGTCGAGATCCAGTTCTTCGATTACATCTGGCCGGCGCTGCACCAGATGCGCAACGAGCTGTCGAACCTGCGGTGGCGCTCCAATGGGACCTTTTCGGCGCCGCTGGTGATCCGCTGCCCGATCGGCGGCTACCTGACCGGTGGCTCCATTTACCACTCGCAGTCAGGCGAGGTGATGTTTACCCATACGCCCGGAATTCGCGTCGTCATGCCGTCCAATGCGCTTGATGCCAACGGCCTGCTGCGGACGGCCATCCGCTGTGACGACCCGGTGCTCTTCCTGGAACACAAGCGGCTGTATCGCGAACCGTATGGCCGCGCTGCCGACCCCGGTCCGGACTACACGATCCCCTTTGGCAAGGCAAGCATCGTGCGCAGCGGGACAGACCTGACCATTGTGACCTACGGCGCGGTGGTGCCGCGGGCGCTGCAGGCGGCGCAACGAGCCGAGCGTGAACTTGGACTGCAGGTGGAGCTGCTCGACCTGCGCACCCTGAGCCCTTACGACTGGGACGCCATTGCGACCTCAGTGACCAAGACCAACCGGGTGCTGGTAGCGCATGAGGACATGCAAAGCTGGGGCTACGGAGCGGAGATCGCGGCGCGGATCTCGGATGAGCTCTTCGACGAGCTCGATGCGCCGGTCCGCCGGGTTGCCGGGATGGACACGTTTGTGGCGTACCAACCGGTGCTTGAGGATGAAATTCTGCCGCAGCCGGAGAAGATCTACCGGGCAATCGAGTCGCTGGCTCGGTACTAAAACCGCCGATCCCGAGTCACGAAGTGACCGCCAGCCGCGCAGGCGGTCTTGTCTCTCCCTCCGGAATGGGACTGCCCGGCATACCTTCCGCTTGCATCGCAACTTCCTTACCCAGGGCTTCCGCCAGGTGCGGAGCGAAGCTCTTTTTCCACCCTGAGTACCACCAGCATGAGCCGCGTCTCTCCACGCATCTCGTAACAGATGAATACGAGGCTAGAAAAGCTTAAAGCATAGGTTGAAGGCATCCGCTCCGTAACGGTTGTCGAAGGAGATACTCCGCACCGGCAGACCCGCGACCCCGAAGTCAGCTGTGCCGCAGAATCCTCCACATGGAGTAGGCCGCTACCAGGATGGCGAGCAGCAACACGGCCCCGAGGCAAGCAAGGATCCAGGCCGGTTTGCCAGGCAGTGGGTCCCCAGGTGCTTGCATCCTGCTGCGCCTGACTCCAGCACCCGTGGGCAACGCTTGAGCGGCGGGGTATTTCAAGGATGGCCCGGACCTCGCCGTCCGCTGCCGAGTGCTGCTGCCGCGAGTGTCCCTGGCGCGTAATCGATTGCTCATGCTTCTACTTATAGCGTCAGCCGAGTGCGCTCGTGCCATTCCCTCCGGAACCCACTCCGAGAACCAGCCCCGTCTCCGGCATTAGGATTGGAAGCAGGAGCATTCACTTTGCGACAAGTACGTTTGTGCGCGGCTGCGGAATTGCCCGCTGCCGGCTTGCTGGGCGAGTTTCACGTGGAAGGCCGGCAGCTTTGTGTTGCCAACGAGGATGGGCGCCTGGCGGCCATCGATAACCTGTGTCCACATCGGCAGGGGCCGCTGGCAGAGGGGACTCTCGAGGAGGGAAAGGTGCTGTGTCCCTGGCATGCCTGGGGATTCGACCTGAAGACGGGAGAAGCCGACTGCGATGCTGCTGCGCGTGTGGGCGTGTACCGGCTGGAAGTTGCAGGCGACATCGTACTGGTTGAGCTACCGGAGTGAGCTGATCAGGCTCGCTTGCGAGCTGTTTTGCGAACAAGCTGGTGCAGCGAAACGGCGCGAAGCGCATCGAGCAAAGCAGCCTCGGCGCCATCCAGAGCGCGGCGCAGCTCCGCGGTGATCTTCTTCGCTTCCGGTCCTTTCGCCGTCGCGTCGTTGAACAGGGAACCGTGTTCAGTCGCGTTGTAGATATCGGCGAGGGTAATTTCGCTGGCCGGGCGTAGAAGCTCCGAACCGCCGGCGGGCCCCTTGTGGTTGCGCACCAACTCCGCCTGCTGCAGCTGCGCGAGGATGCGCCGGATCACCACGGCGTTGGTCTGCAGCTTGGCCGCAAGGGTCTCCGAGGAGTGCAGCTGATCGGGCTGCCGGGCAAGCATCACCAACGTATGCGTGCCAGTAGCAAAGCGCGTATTTGTAGCCATAGCAGTTGCACCTTCGACAATGTTGCGACGGGGTCGCCAGTTGGCTTGAAGCTACCTTGTCGCTGCGCGGGTGTCTATCGTTCCTCGCACAAAAAGAAGAGGCGATCCGGCTTCGCGCACATGCTAGCCTCAGGACGCTTCCGAACGCGGGGAGAGAAGGGAAATACAGTGCGAATTTTATTCGTGGGAGATGTGTTCGGCCACGCCGGCAGATATATTGTGGGCGAACACCTGCCCGCGCTGCTGGTGGACCAGCAGGTGGATCTCCTGGTGATCAATGCGGAGAACTCGGCGGGCGGGTTCGGCGTGACGCCCTCCACCGCGAACGAGTTATTTGACCTCGGGGCGCATGTGCTCACCACGGGAAACCATGTGTGGGACAAGCGGGAGATCATCGAGTACATGCAGGCTGCGCCGGCGGATAGTCACGACCGGCCGCGCCGGCTGATACGCCCGGCCAATTACGTGGAGGGCACGCCGGGCTTCGGCTGGTACGAGGGACAGCTGGGTGATGGTCAGCGCTACGCCGTGATCAATCTGCAGGGAAGGGTCTTCATGGCTGCGAATGATGATCCCTTTCGGGTGGCCGACAAGCTGCTGAAGCAGCTCACGGCGCCGGTCATCCTGGTTGACTTCCATGCCGAGGCGACCAGCGAGAAGGCGGCGCTGGGCTGGTACCTGGATGGCCGTGTGACGGCCGTGCTGGGTACCCACACCCATGTGCCCACGGCGGACGATCGAGTGCTGCCAGGCGGCACCGCCTACCAGACCGATGCCGGGATGAGCGGCCCCTATGGCAGCGTGATCGGGGTAGAGAAGGAGCTGGTTCTCTATCGCTTTCTTACCGGGATGCCGGCTCGTTTTGAACAGGCACGGGATGATCCGCGCATGAGCGCCACCTTGATCGAGTGCGATGGCGCCACTGGCCGCGCACTGCGGACGCGGCGTTTTCTGCTGGGCGAGTGACCCGGAAGTTTCTTTTCCACCTGACGTTCGTGCGCGAATTCGGTACAGAAACATTGCAAACGAGCTTTGTTCTCTCTTAGAGTTTTTCCATGGAACTTGGTTGATGACGTGCGCGCAATACGGGGAGAGTGCTTCCCCTGTCCGCCAGCACCAGCCGGCGCCGAGCGAAAGCCCCGGCGCGGCGGGACGAGGCGGTGCGGGCGCGCACAGGTCCGAGCGCGTGACGCGTTGCACGAGCAGGACTTGGCAAAGAACTATTCCGCGGATGGGGCTGCAGCTGCTTGCATCGCTGCTCCTGCTCGCTGGCCTTCTCCTCCCCACTCCCGCAGCACAGGCGCAGCACTACAACTTTTCCCGCTTTAACCAGGCAGACGGCCTGCTGAACCAGGATGTCAGTGCCATGGTTCAGGATGGGCGCGGGGTGCTCTGGGTGGGAACGGAAAACGGTCTCTTCCAGGCAGACGGTATTCATTTCATCCGTGTTCCGAGCTTCAGCAATGCGCTGTACGGCTCGGTTCTGGCCATGCATGTGGATGACCGTGGTCGCGTGTGGGTTCTGGGCGCGAGGCAGCTGGTGTATTACACGGCTGATGGCCTGGTGCACGCGATCCCCGGGATACAGCCGAACCTGCTGCTTGAAGACGGGGCGGCTCTTGCGTCGTTGCCCAGTCGCCCGGACACCCTCTACGTGCTGCTGGGCGGTCATCTGCAGCAGGTACGCACGACCGATGATGGAAGAAGCTGGCAGGTAGGCGAGGTGCTGTTCGCCACTGCTGTGCAGCAGCGCCCCTTGCTGCAGCAGTTCAGCAGCCTGCTGGTTGACGGCGCCCGCCAGGAGATATGGGCGGGCTGTGGGAACGCCCTGTGCGAGCTCCACCCGGCTGCGCTCGAGGCAGTTGACCAGCACATGGCGGCGACCACGTGGGACAGCGTTCGTGGCGTGCCGGCCAACCACTGGCAGCATCTGGCCCTGGCTCACGATGGTGCCATCTGGGCGCGGGGCACTGGCGACACGCTGCGGCTGCGGCCGGAGTCGTGGGCCGTTGAGCGCTTCGGGCAGCCTGCTGACGCGGCGGAACCGCCGGCGCGATATAGCCTGCTGCTCGAAGACCCGGACGGGAGCATGCTGGCCACGATCCAGGATGGGCTGGCGCGTTGGAAAGACGGTAAGTGGACGCGGTATACATCCCAGAATGGTCTGCCGCCCAGCCAGATTGCCACGATGTTTTTTGATCGCTCGGGAGGGTTCTGGCTGGCGCCGATCGGGCAGGGAATCTGGCGCTGGCTGGGTTACGGCAACTGGGAGGCCTGGACGCGATCAGAAGGGCTGAGCAGCGATGTCGCCGGGACAATGCTGCGAGACAAGCATGCGACGCTCTGGGTGGCGGATACGGACGACCTCGACAGGATCGACCAGGCAACGGGCAGGGCGGCGCCCCGGCGTGCGGGCAAGCCGCTGAGGGAAACCGAGACAATCGCGAGCGACACGCGCGGCCATATGTGGACTGGTGGAAGCAGCGGCAGTCTGCTCGACCTGGACCTGGAAACCCAGGCGGTACGGCACGTGGCAGACGATCTGGGCTATGTCTACATGGTCAGGCAGGAAAAAGCGGTCGCCGGCCAGCCTGACCCGGAACGCGTCTGGGTCTGTTCCCAGCAGGGTGTCGGGTACGTAAGCAGCGCCGATCAATGGAGCAAGCTGCACCAGCTCCACGATGCGGGAGCGCCCCCGGCTGACGCCTGGGGCGTGACCGAGGATCCATCGGGCACGCTCTGGTTCTCGGCACAAGGCGGACTGTACAGGCTTGGCGGCGGGAGCTGGAGTCATGTTTTGTTTCCGGACGGATCGAAGCTGATTGACTACCCTGTGCTGCAGGCTGCGGGCGACGGCACACTGTGGCTGCAAGGAGCGCTGCCGGAGCCTTTGCTGCACATCAGCGTCAGCGGCGCCCGGGCCCGGATCATCGACACTGTGGGTGCGAATGTTATCGGCTCCGACGATCTGAGCTTCATCAAGATCGACCATCGTGGCTGGATCTGGGTCGGGTCCGACCTCGGCGTTTATGTCTTCAATGGCAAGCGCTGGGTGCACTGCACTGAGGAAGACGGACTGATTTCAGACGATACCGACACTTCCGGGGTGTTCGAGGACAGCGATGGGTCCATGTGGTTCAGCACCGCCAACGGCATCTCGCACCTGCTGCATCCGGAGGAACTGTTCCGGGTGGCGGCGCCAGAGATCAACCTGAGGAATATACGGCTGAATGGCCAGGAGCTGCATAGCGGGCAGAATGGAGACTTCCGTTTCCGCTCGCCGGAGCTTACCATCCAGCTCTTCTCGACATACTACAAACGTCCCCGTGCCCTGGCTTTCCGCTATCGTCTGCTCGGCCTGGAGAACGACTGGCAAACCGCGGATGCCGGGACGCTTTACTTCTCGAGCCTGCCGGCGGGCGATTTTACCCTGAGCGTGCAGGCGATAGACAAGCGGGTGGAAGAGGTTTCCGCGCCAATCGACTATTCCTTCACGGTGCTGCCCCCCTGGTACCGGCGCGACCGCTTCCGGGGCATGGCCGCCCTGCTGCTGCTTGCCTTCGGAGCCTTCTGGTGGAGAGTCAGTCTGCACCGCCTGAAGACCAGCGAAGCCGTGCTGCAGCAGAAGGTGGACGAACAGACGGCGCAGTTGCTGGCCGAGAAGCAGCAGCTGGAGCATGCGCAGCGGGAGCTGCTGGAGACGGCCAGCAAGGATGCGCTGACAGGCCTCTTGAATCGCTCGGCGATCTTCAACGTGCTTGCGGCGATGCGCCGGCAGGCACTCGAGAGAGGCACGATGCTCAGCGTCGTGATGGCGGATCTCGATCACTTCAAGTCAATCAATGACCGGTACGGCCACATGGTTGGGGACGCCGTGTTGCGCGAGTGCGCCGAGCGCTTTCGCGAAACGCTGCGGCCAGTGGACGCGGTGGGCCGCTACGGCGGGGAGGAGCTGCTGCTCGTGATCCCGGGTCTGACGCCGGCGCATGCCGAGGCACGCATGGATGAGATCCGGGTCGCGATCTGCACGCGGCCGGTGGTGCACGGCGAGCATACGATCCACGTCACCTGCTCCTTCGGCGTGGCCTGGCTGAATGAGCAGCATCGCGACGTCGAGGCGGTTGTGGAGGCCGCCGATGAAGCCCTGTACCGCGCCAAGCAGAATGGCCGAAACCGGGTAGAGTTCACCCGCGATCTGGCCCTGAAAGGGGTGTCTGCGGGGTCTGCGGGCGGAGTAGCGGAAAGAAAATGACGTCCCGGATCGACCGCGCACCCGTGAGCAGCATGCAGAGCCGGTCGATGCCGATGCCTTCCCCCGCAGTGGGCGGGAGGCCGTACGAGAGTGCGCGGATGTAGTCCTCGTCCATCGCGTGTGCCTCATCATTGCCTTGATTGCGCTCGCGCACCTGTTGCTCAAACCGGCGCCGCTGCTCCCCTGCGTCATTGAGCTCGGAAAAAGCATTACCGACCTCGAAGCCGCCGATGTAAAACTCGAACCGCTCAACCCAGTCGGGCTCGTCCGGCTTGTTCTTCGAGAGCGGAGAGACGGCAACAGGGAAGTCGTAGATGATGGTCGGCTGGACGAGGTGCTTTTCAGCCACGGCTTCAAAGATCGTGGCGATCATCTTGCCGAGTGGCTCCCCTGGCTTGCTATCGATGCTGATCCTGGCACGCCGCAGATCCTGCACAAGGGCCGACACTCCCTCGTGATCGCTGAATATGGTGGGCGTGGGCGCTGGACCTGCAGCGGCCGGCCAGAACGCAATGATCGCCTCGCGCATGGAGTAGCGCCGCCACTTTGCGAGGTCGATCGCGACCCCGTTGAAGTGGGTGATCGTAGTCCCGTTTATATCCTCTGCCACCGTGGCGATCAGCTCCTCGGTCAGGTCCATCAGGTCGTGGTAGTTCGCGTAGGCCTGGTAGAACTCGAGCATGGTGAACTCGGGGTTGTGGCGGGTGCTGACGCCTTCGTTGCGGAAATTACGGTTGATCTCGTAAACGCGGTCGAGGCCGCCGACGACCAGGCGTTTCAGGAAGAGCTCCGGGGCGATGCGCAGGGAGAGCGGGATGTCGAGCGCGTTGTGGTGGGTGGAAAACGGCCGGGCCGCGGCGCCGCCGGCGACGGTGTGGAGCATGGGGGTTTCGACTTCGAGGTAGCCCCGGGCGTCGAAGAATTTGCGAACGGCGCGTAGGATGCCGGCGCGCTTGACGAAGACCTCGCGGACGTTCAGAGGAGCGTCGTTGTGCTCCTCGTTTGGGGAAGCGGTGTCCGTGACGGCGGAGGCGCCGGGTGGAAATTTGTTTGCCGCTGGAACATCCGAACCCTCCACCGCGCTGCGCGACGGCACATCAGAGGGCGCGGGCGTTGTCTCTGCTTTGGCCAGGGTTCCGGAGTTCATGATGAGGTCGACGTAGCGCTGGCGGTAGCGGAGTTCAACGTCTTCGAGGCCGTGGTACTTGT
>CAXTEW010000038.1:13491-14917 GCA_964243175.1 uncultured Acidobacteriaceae bacterium | reverse complement strand
TTCCCATCGGCTCTGCTCGGTACGCGTGATTAGCCCTTTAATCTGGGCCTGCGCTGATTTGGAGATCCCGGCATGCACCATCTTCCTGCGTTTCTCCCGTTCGTTTTACTCATCCCCTCGCTGGCGCAGGCGCCGCGGCAGCCCGTCACCATGGAGGCGATGTGGAAACTCGACACACATTTCGCTGATGCGGCGCACGGGGTTACATTTCTCTATCCAGGCACCTGGACCAGGACGGAGCAGCCGCTCTCGTATCACGCTCCAGCATTGCTGCAGGCCCCCCAGGTAACATCGGCAATCTCTTTTGCCTTCAGCGAAGGCGGCTTCCCTCGCGCTCGGGCCCGGGGCCCGTACACGCGAACAACGCTCGAGGCGGTCGATATCGTCTATGCTGCGCAGCCCGTTCCCGACGCCTTCGCATGTCAGACGCTCGCGATAGCTGTCTCCGGCAGCGGCGATGATACAAGCAAGACGTTTCGCGTGCTGCATGGCTTCAGGTACTCTGTTCGTCCAACAAGCGATGCTGGCATGAGCCAGTTCATTTCGGGGCTACTCTACGCGACTTACGCGCGGAACACCTGCTACCTGTTCGAAACGGACGCAGCCGGTCTCGGCGCTGGCGTGGATACGGACGTGCACACGTTAAGCAAGCATGACTACCACACCATCGACTTACACCTGTTTTCGATCATGCAGACGGTACACATCGCGCCGCCTCGCTGACGCGATCCTATGCTGTGCTCCTTTGTGAGCAGGCTTGAGAGCCACGCGTGAGGCCCTATCCCAAGGCATCGCTTTCCGCCAGATTGCCGAAGCGAGCGGCCCGCAACTTCAACTTCCGGTCACGTGCGCGCAGCGACTCTGTGTCAGTAACTTTTTTCGGCGAGAAGCAGCGGTGGGCGATCAACCGATCCAATACCGAGAAAGTTTCGGATGGACAAAGTGGCTGGCGAGAGTTTTCCTGATCATGCCAAGCCGGCTCACCGACAAGAATCGGCTTTACGGAAGCCAGGCGGTCGGGTGCAGAATGCATCTTTCGCAACACCTCGATGTATTTATGCTGTTGCCGCCGTCCTTCAAAGGATACCGAGAGGCGGAGCTGCATTTCCTGCTTGCCCATCGTGCTCTCCCTTGGCGTAGCATGGCCTTCGTTCGGCACAGCAACAATACCTACTCATCGAGAGTGTGAAATCGTGTTCAGACTGCTGTTCATCGCCGAGCGGGTCGTTCTGCCCTGCTGTTTTGCCGTTGTCGCTGTAGCGAGTCCCCGCGCCCAGGGGCAGACTCCGGCGCAGGGGCGGCAGGCAGCGGAGCAGGATCACCAGAACATGATGGACCAGCTGGGGATCCACGCGCTGCGCCCCGGGCCGAGTGGCGACGAGGCCCTGCCGAACCACGCGAACTACGACGAGGCGCTCGCCAACCC
>CAXTEW010000038.1:5650-13391 GCA_964243175.1 uncultured Acidobacteriaceae bacterium | reverse complement strand
CTGCGGATGACAGTCGTGGTGCCTGCGGTGGCGAAGGGTCCTGTGCCGCTGCTGATGATGTTCGCTCCCTCCGCACTGCCGGCCCCGGTGCAGCCGCCCGCGCAGGACCTCGATCGCATCAACGCCGCGCTGCGCAGGCTCCTGGCTGCCAACGATCCCGCGCTGGGGCAGATCTTCGCGCAGTACCCGGGGTACAGCCTGGTTCCGGTGGCGCCGCCCATGTTTGGCCCTCCGCCTGCGCGCGCCGGCGACCCACCCACGCAGCAGCAGCTGATTGCCGATGGCTGGGGCTTTGCCCTGCTGGACCCGGCCAGCGCCCAGGCCGACAACGCCGAGGGTCTCCGGAGCGGCATCATCGGCCTGGTGAACCATGGGCAGTTCCGCCACCCGGACGACTGGGGTGCGCTGCGTGCCTGGTCCTGGGCGGCCGCCCGTGGGCTGGACTACCTAGAAAGCGACCCTGCCGTGAATGCGAAGCAGGTAGGGATCGAGGGCGTCTCGCGCTACGGCAAGGCTGCCCTGGTGACGCTGGCCTTTGAGCCACGGTTTGCCATGGGCCTGATTGGCTCGTCTGGGGAGGGTGGCGCCAAGCTGCACCGCCGGAACTTGGGCGAGGCTGTCGAAAGCCTGACTGGTGGGGAGTACTACTGGATGGCGGGTAACTTCATGAAGTACGGCGCGGCCGACGCCACATTCGGCAGCCTCACCGCAGAGGATCTACCCGTCGATGCGCATGAGCTGATCGCCCTGTGCGCGCCACGACTTACTTTCATCAGCTATGGCTCGCCAGCCGCGGGCGATGCCAAAGTGGCTCGATCAGCAGGGCAGCTATATGGCGACCGTGGCCGCCGGGCCGGTGTTTGCGCTGCTCGGCGCCAAGGCGCTGGGCACTGGCAGCGACTACCAGACCGCCAAAATGCCGCCGGTTGGGACAGGGCTGCTCGCCGGTCAGCTGGCCTGGCGCCAGCACGAGGGCGGCCACACGGATGCACCGAATGTCCGGTACTTCCTCGCCTGGGCGGATGTGCAGCTGGGACACACGGCCAGGTGAGCATCGGTTACCGCTGGCAGGCTGATTCGCGGCAGTGTTGCATGACAAACGAATGCTGAAGTTTATACACTGCCGGGGCTGCCGTGCCACCAGGTGAAGTCCCGGCAGGCAGGCGCCTTAAAAAAATAAAAGTCGGCAGATGCTCCGGCAGAAGAGACCGAACGCGGATGGCTTATACCAGCACTGGAAACGCCCATACCACTGAGAACATCGCCGGGGAAACCAACTATCGCGCCATGGCGATGGTCACCACGCTTTTCTTTTGCTGGGGATTCTGCACCGTCCTCAATGACACGTTGATCCCGCGGCTGCAGTCCATCTTCGCGCTCAACTACACCGAAGCCTCCCTGGTGCAGCTATCGTTCTTCGGCTCGTACGTCATCTTTGCGCAGCCGGCCGGCAAGCTGGTGGGGTGGGTAGGCTACCAGCGCACGATGGTCCTTCGCCTGATCGCCATGGCGGTCGGCGCCCTGCTGGTTATTCCCGCGGCCACCGCAGCCTCCTATCCCTTCTTTCTGGGCGCGGAGATCGTGCTGGCCGCGGGCATCACGCTGCTGCAGGTAGCGGCTAACCCCTATGTCGCGATCCTGGGGCCGCCAGAAACAGCCTCCAGCCGACTCAACCTGACCCAGGCGTTCAACACGCTTGGCGACGCCGTAGCCCCCTATTTCGGGAGCATCCTGATCCTCGGAACCGCCACCGCGGCAGTCGCGGCTACCCGCACCCTGCACGGGGACGCCCTCACCGCTTACCGCGTGCACGAGGCTTCAAGCATCAAGTTTCCATACCTGATCATTGCGGGCGTCATGATCCTGCTGGCGCTGGCCATCGGCCTCTACCGCTTCCCGCGGCTGGAGGTCACCCGCGACTTCCGTCCCGGACTGGGCACCATGAAGGACAGCATCTGGAATCACCCGCACCTGTATCTCGGCGCGGCTGCCATCTTTATTTATGTCGGGGCGGAGGTCAGCGTGGCCAGCTACCTGGTCAAGTACCTGGCTGAACCAGAGATCGGCAACATGTCGTTCCAGACCGGCGCGAAGCTGCTTTCTCTTTTCTGGGCGCTGACCATGGTGGGCCGATTTGCAGGCTCGGCACTGATGCAGAAAATGGCTGCCAACAAGCTGCTGATCGCTGCGGGTTTCGGCGCTGCGATCTTTGTCCTGGCTTCGCTGCTTACGACGGGCACCGTGGCTGTCGTCACCATCATCTGTGTGGGCCTGTTCAACTCCATCATGTTCCCCACCATCTTTACCCTGGGCGTCGCAGAACTGGGGCCGCTGACCGGTCGCGGATCCGGCCTGCTCGTCCAGGCCATCGTCGGCGGAGCAGCCATCCCGGTGCTGATGGGTATGTTGGCGGACCATTACGGCATCCATCGCTCCCTGGTGGTGCCCCTGCTGTGCTACGCCTTTGTCATCTACTACGGCTGGCGCGGCTACCGCATTGCGCCCAGTGAGCCACAGTCCGAGCTGCGAGCCATCCCCGAGTAGCTGGAGGGGCGGCGCCCTGCGCGTGCCCGCCAAATCGTCGCGCCGGTTGACTTCCCCAATCCGGTCGGGCTATAAGCCGAAGGTCGAACTAATGTCTTTTGTCTGTCTATAAGAGAGGTTGTCGGTGCCAGATACTGTTTTTAGTGAGTTCCCCGCAGTTGCGTTTGAAGGTCCAGAAAGCACCAGCGAGTTGTCGTATCGGTGGTATGACGCCAACCGTGTGGTCCTGGGCAAGCCGCTCAGCGAGCACATGCGCTTCGCCGTTGCTTACTGGCACAGCCTCGCGATGAATGGAAGCGATCCATTCGGAGCGCCTACCATCGTCCGTCCGTGGATGACCGGCGGCGACCCGATTGCCGCAGCCAGGTTGAAAGCCGACGCCGCGTTCGACCTGTTCCGTGTGCTCGGGCTGCCATACTTTACCTTCCACGATCGTGACATTGCTCCCGAAGGCGGGTCGCTTGCGGAAAGCCTGAAGAACTTCCACACCATGGCCGACTACCTCGCGGAGAAGATGCAGGGATCCCCCACCAAGCTGTTGTGGGGCACGGCGAACCTGTTTTCGCACCCGCGCTTCATGGCAGGCGCGGCCAGCAACCCTGACCCGGATGTGTTCGCCTACAGTGCCACCACGGTGAAGCACTGCATGGACGTGACCAAGTCCCTGGGCGGGGCGAACTATGTGCTTTGGGGTGGCCGGGAGGGCTATGACACCCTGCTCAACACAGACATGGCACAGGAGATCGAGCAGCTGGGCCGGTTTCTCACCCTGGTAGTCGAGTACAAGCACAAGATCGGCTTCGAGGGACAGATCCTGCTGGAGCCCAAGCCGAAAGAGCCGACCACGCACCAGTACGACTTCGACGCGGCAACGGTGTACGGCTTCCTGAAGCGCTACGGCCTGGAGAAGGAAGTACGGTTAAACCTCGAGGCGAACCATGCCCTGCTGGCCGGGCACAGCTTTGAGCACGAAATCGCAACAGCAGCCGCGTTTGGCATCCTGGGTTCGCTCGACCTGAACCGCGGCGACGCGCTGCTGGGCTGGGACACGGACCAGTTTCCGAATGACCTGCAATCCATCACGCTTGCGATGTACCACGTCATCAAGGCCGGGGGCCTGGGCCAGGGCGGAATGAACTTCGACGCCAAGGTACGGCGTCAGTCGTTTGAGCCTGCGGACCTGGTCCACGCCCATGTCGGCGCGGTCGACTTATGCGCGCAAGGCTTCCTGCTGGCTGCTGCGATGTTTGAGAAGGGCACGCTGCAGGGGATCCTCGACAAGCGCTACGCAGGCTGGAAGACACCGAAGGCGGAAGCGATGCTTGCCGGCAAGGTATCGCTCGAAGAGATCGCGGCCGAGAGCGAAGCCAGCGCGCTGTGGCCCCAGCCACGCTCGGGTCGGCAGGAGCGCGCGGAGAACCTCCTGAACAGGTTGTTGAGCTAAGGAAATGCGCTGGGAACAACAGGGAGAGGGGGCCGGGCCCAATACCCGGCACAAACGCATCACTTCCTGGCCAACCCAGCCGGGAAGGGGCGGCGGTCCAGGGCTCAGGCAGAGCCGCTGGGCTACCATGAGAAGCTACGGACCGGCCCGCGGGGGGCTTTTCGTTGCAGGTTGCGCGCTGCCTGCGGGGGCCTGACCCCATGCTGTTCGTGACGGTGTCGGCGGTGCGAGAAGCCCGTGCCAGCCAATTCGCATCGGCACTGCCGTAAAGCATCGAGCCCAACCAAGGATGGTCATCCTGAGCGAAGTCGAAGGACCTGCGGTTGAGCATCAGTCGGCCCCAACGCTAGGTGAGTACGCGACGAGAAGCCCGGGAGCACGCCCGCAAATGATGCCGCGAATGGCCCGCACGGGCCGCGCTCGCCTGCTGCTCGTACTCCTGGCGACAGGGCTGAGCGGTTGCTCGCACTTCCACCGGAAAGCGGCGCCGCTGGAGCGCTCGCGCTTCTTCACCGCACTGCCCGCGGATGACCCGCTCCAGGGCAACATGGTGCCCGTGCACGACCCCAGCATTATCCGGCGAAACGACGGCATCTATGTGGTTTTTGACACCGACATCCCGTTCCTGCGCAGCGAGCATTTCCTGGAGCAGCGCTGCAGCACTGACCTGCTGCACTGGTCTGGCTGCGGTTATGTTTTCGACACCATGCCCGCATGGGTCCACGCCATGTTTCCGCAGGCAACCGGGCTGTGGGCTCCGGATATCTCCTGGTTTCACGGTCGCTACCACCTGTACTACAGTGTTTCCACGCTGGGCTCGCAGCACTCGGCGATTGCGCTGGCGACCAACGTGACACTGGACCCGCACGACCCGCGCTATCACTGGGCAGACCAGGGCATTGTGCTGGCCTCCGAGCCGGGCGACCCGTACAACGCCATCGATGCCAGCGTGTGGGTCGATCTACCGAACGGGCCGGGCGAGCCCCGCGTATGGTTGAATTTCGGCTCGTTCTGGGATGGTATTTTTCAGCAGGAGCTTGCGCCGGCAACAGGCCGGCTCATCGCAAAGGCCCCGCGAGTCCATCTCGCGCAGCAACCTGCCAGCCGGGGCGGTGCGCTCGAGGGCAGCACCATGGCGGCGCACAACGGCTGGTACTACCTGTTTGCTTCGGTGGGCGTCTGCTGTGCCATCCCCATCGAGCGTGATACCTACCAGCAGATCGTGGGACGCTCGCACAGCGTGCACGGCCCGTTCCTCGCGGAAGATGGCGGCGAGCTGCTACGTGGTGGCGGTACCGTGCTGCTTACCGGCGACAGCAACTGGATCGGCCCCGGCGGCGGCAGCCTGTGGCAGGACGCAGGCGCGGGTGAAACGCTGCTGGCCTTCCATGCGCTGCACCGGAAGCAGAATGGCGCGCTCGATCTGTGGGTGGAGCGGGTGCGATGGCAGAACGACTGGCCCGTGTTGGTTCCCTTGCGATGAGGCAAGGCGTGCGCATGCTTTTGCGATGGGAGCGTGATCGCGGGCTGCTAAGGTTTACGCACCGGGTGTAGCCGTCGTGGTTGCAGATCGACGAAGCCGCTTGCGCAAGACACGGTGCAGGGGAGCAGGAAAGAGGAGCGATGCGGAAGCGACTGACGAGCGCGGCAGCAATCATGGCAGTGGCGGGGTCTCTCTGGGCTGGGTCTCACTGGGCGCAGGCACAGGCGGGCGGGGCGTTGCCTGCGGATAAGTACACCTGGCTTGAAGATGTCTCGGGCAGCCGCTCCATGGATTGGGTGAAGAATGAAAACGCCCGCACAGAAAAGGTGCTCGATGCCGACCCTCGCTATGCTGCGAACTATGCCGACGCACTCAAACTTGCCGAAGATCCAAACCGGCTGGCCGTGCCGTCGCTGCGCGCAGGCGTGATCTACAACCAGTGGCGCGACGCAACCAACCCGCGCGGATTGCTGCGCAAAACCACGGTCGCCGACTACCTGACGCCGCAGCCACACTGGCAGACCGTGATTGACTTCGACGCACTCGGCCGCGCCGAAAAGACCGGCTGGGTCAGTGATGGCCTGAACTGCCTGTACCCGGGCAATCGCTACTGCATGGTGGCGCTGTCGGCCGGCGGCGAGGACGCCTTGACGGAGCGCGAATTTGACCTGCAGACCGGCCAGTTTGTCCCCGGAGGCTTCGTCTCGCAGCACAGCAAGCAGGCCCTCGGCTGGATCGACAAGGACAACCTCGTGATCGCGCGCGACTGGGGCCCCGGCACCATGACGCAATCCGGCTACGCGCTGGTGGTCAAGGAGTGGCGGCGCGGCACGCCCATCGAATCAGCGAAGGAAATCTTTCGCGGCCAGCCGACAGACCAGGTCGGGACGCGGCCCGAGGTCCTGCATGACGCGGACGGGCACTCGCTGGAGCTGATTCGCCGCGCGATGACGTTCTTTGAAAGTGAAACCTACGTCCGGACCCGCAAGGGTGTCGAGCGGCTGATGATCCCCGCCAAGGCCGAGGTGACGACGCTGGTCAGCGGGCGCGTGATCGTCGAGCTGCATGCCGACTGGACGCCTGCGGGCCAGGGAAAGACATTCCGGCAGGGGTCGCTGGTTGAGATGAAGCTCGATGACGTGTTGCGTGACCCCGCACACCTGCACCCGGCGGTTGTTTTTGAGCCAACCAGCACCGAGTTCTACCAGAGCTCGGCGTCGACAGAAAATCATCTCGTTGTGACCACGCTTGAGAACGTGCAGGGCCGCGCGTATGTCTACACACCCGCGCCGGATGGCTGGAGCCGCAAACGCCTCGCTGTGCCGGACAACGCCTCGGTGCGGATTGTTTCGACCAGCGACCAGAACAACCAGTTCTTCCTTGCCATCACCGGCTTCCTGTTGCCGCCGTCGGTATGGCTGGGCGACGCGGCAGGGGGCACGCTGCAGCAGGCCCGCAGTGAGCCGCCGCTCTTTGATGCGTCGCAGGATGTTGTGGAGCAGTTCTTTGCCACCTCTGCTGACGGCACCCGTGTGCCCTACTTCGTAGTGCATAGGAAAGGCATGAAGTACGACGGCTCAAATCCGACGCTGCTCAATGCTTATGGCGGGTTCGAGGTGTCGGAAACGCCGAACTACTCTTCCTATCTCGGCCGTCTATGGCTGGAGAAGGGTGGCGTGTTTGTGCTCGCGAACATACGGGGCGGCGGAGAGTTCGGTCCGGCGTGGCACGAGGCGGGATTGAAGACAAACCGGCAGCGCATCTACGACGATTTCGCTGCTGTGGCGCAGGACCTGATCACCCGCCAGATCACCTCGCCACGACACCTCGGCATCCAGGGTGGTTCCAACGGCGGCCTGCTGATGGGCGTTGAAATGGAGCAGCATCCTGCGCTGTGGAATGCCGTGGTGATCCAGGTGCCGCTGCTCGATATGCTGGGCTACGAACACATCGCGGCCGGCCAGAGCTGGGTAGGCGAGTATGGCTCGATCAACAATCCGGACGAGCGGGCTTTTCTCGCCAGGATCTCTCCCTATAACCAGCTCAAGCCGGACGGCAAGTATCCGGAACCGCTCATCTTTACGACAACCAAGGACGACCGCGTGGGCCCGCAGCATGCCCGTAAGTTCGCCGCGAAGATGGAGGAGTACCACGAGCCTTTCTTCTACGAGGAGATAACAGAGGGCGGTCATGGCGTGGGAGCGGATACAAAGCAGGAAGCAGGCACGTACGCCCTGACTTACACCTACCTGGCCCGCAAGCTGATGTAG
>CAXTEW010000038.1:0-5550 GCA_964243175.1 uncultured Acidobacteriaceae bacterium | reverse complement strand
GTCCAGTGCCGGGTACAGAACTGTAAACTCCAGGAGACGGCATCAGGCCGCACCAGAGGCATAGACCATGCGTCGTTTTTCTGCACTTCTTTTTTTCCCGATTCTGCTTGCACCGGCTCTCCCGGCTTTAGCGCAAGGCGCGGCACCGGTTGCTGCCACGGCCACCGCTTCCGGCATCCTGTCGCCGGCACTTACTAGTCTGCGGCAAAGCCTGGCTGGTTTGCGGCTCGACAAGTGGAAGGCCCCGGGGCCGGTCCGCGAAGAAACCAGCGGCAATATCGGCTCCATTACGCGCGATCTGGATGGAACCCTGCCGGGGTTGCTTGCGACCGCTGACGCGGCGCCTCTTGCCGTCTCGCAGACGCTGCCCGTCTTCCGCAACGTAGACGCACTCTACGATGTACTGCTGCGCGTGGTCGAGACAGCGGACCTGTCGGCGCCCGACAGCGACACCGATGCGCTGCACCGCGCATTGACCCAGCTGGAGGACGCACGCCGCTCGCTGGGCGATGCGATGGAGAGTGCCGCGGTGTCACAGGAAAACCAGCTGGCCAGCTTTCGCGCCCAGTCTCACCCGCAGCAGTTGGCAGCTCCCGGGACGCCGTCGACCAACGTCGTCGACGATGGCGCCAGGGCAACTCCGTCGGCTGCCCATAAACGCAAGCCTGCCGTGAAGCCGGCTCCCACGCCGCCATCGCAGTAGATCCCCGCCTGCGACGGTGAGCCCGGACGTGACCACGGATACTTTGGTAACCGGGCTCGCAGGAACAATCGGAACCACTTCGGTGTCTACCTTCCCAAACAGGTAAAGTGCCGCCGGACAAAGCTGGCGGTTCGGTTTCCATACCTGTAGTGTGGAGGGGTTGCAGTGCAGGCAGGTGTGCTTTTGGGCAATCTCGCAAGTGCGATCGGAGGGATTCGGCCGGAAGAGGCCACCATCCTGCTCGAGCTCAAAGCCGGCTCCGAGGAGGCGTTTGCCTCGCTGCTTGCCCAGTATCACCAGCCGATTTACAGCCTGGTCGCGCGCACCATTCGCAATCCCGCCGACGCCCCGGACCTGACGCAGGAGATCTTCCTCAAGGTATTTCGCGGCATTCGCTCGTTCAATGGCGACTCCAGCCTGCGCACCTGGATCTACCGCATCGCCATTCACGAGGCCTCGAACCAGCGTCGCTGGTGGCGCCGACACGCCGAGCGGGAAGTCTCGATGGACACCGAAGTCGTCCTGCAATCCGAGGAGGGGGAGGGTCTGTCCCTTCTTGACACACTGGCCAGCAGTGTTCAGTCCCCTTTTGATGCGGCGGCACTCGCCGAGTTACAGGCACGGGTGGAAGGCGAGTTACGCGAGATCGCCGAACCTTTTCGCACCGCCGTCGTGCTCCGCGACATCGAAGGCTTTGCGTACGAAGACATCGCCGAGATACTGGGGATCCAGCTAGGAACCGTCAAGTCGCGCCTGATGCGCGGACGCGCCCAGCTGAAAGTTCGCCTCGCCCCTTACATGAAGGAGCAGCGCAGCCGGCAATCTGGTATTCACTTAGGCAGCCGCAGCCAGAACGGAGGGACCCTGTGACGATCCTGCTTTGCACCGAGGTAGAAGACCAGTTCTCCCCGTATTTGGACGGCACGCTGCCGGGCCGCGCCATGGTCGACATGCAGGAGCATATGCACCATTGCCGTGAGTGCAGCGATAGCTTCGCGCACTGGCGTGGCACCCTGGCAGCGCTGGCGGCCCTGCGCCCCGTCAAGGTACCGCCCATGGTAGCGCTGCAGCTGCGGGTCGCGCTTTCCCAGGAGAAAGCCCGCAGCCCGCGACAGTGGCTGGCGCGCCTCAAGGTCAGGTGGGACAACACCCTGGCGCCCCTTGCCGTCCAGGCTTCGGCCGGCTTTGCCAGCGCTGTGCTGCTGCTGGGCACCGTATTGCTTCTGGTAGGCACCTTTGCGACACCAGAGCGGGCAGCCGCCCGGGATGAGCCCATCGGCATGGCCTCCGCGCCGCGCCTGCTGTATGCCTCCCTGCCCGACGGCTCGGATCCGATATCGGCGCTCGATGGCTCGGTAGTCGTCAGGGTCTTCGTCGATGCTTCCGGCCGGGTGTATGACTACCGGGTGATCTCGGGAGTCCCTGACTCGCGAAGCCACGCGGCGTTGGCCAACGAGATGATGTGGAGCGTCTTTGAGCCGGCCCACGTATTTGGAGCGCCGGTTCGCGGCTCGGTGGTCCTGTCGCTGGCCGGGGTGTCTGTACCGGGTTAAAGGCGAAGCGCCGGCGGTCACTTCGTGACGCATCCACTTACTGACTGGATTGAAGTGACCGGGCAAGCCGCGCAGTCCGCCTGATTGCTGCTTACTGCGGCGCCGGTGCTGGCGTGGGATCCGGCGGAGTCGCTCCTGCCGCCACCAGTTCGATATCGAAGATCAGGTCGCTCTGCCCGGGAATGACCGGCGGGTGCCCATCCTCGCCGTAGGCCAGCTGGTAGGGGATAAACAGACGCCGCTTCCCACCGACGTGCATCCCTGCAAATCCCTGATCCCACCCAGTTATGACCCGGTGCATGCCCTGCTGGAAGGTGAACGGCTGACCGCGGTCGAGAGACGAGTCGAACTTCGCCCCTGTGGAAGCGAGCCAGCCCGTGTACTGCACAGTCATGAACTGTCCAGGCTCCACCACAGCACCCGTACCGGCTTCTGTATCGATATAGCGCAGGGCAAAGGCTGTTTTCACCGTGCCTGCGGCCGGGGGGACACCTGGCGGCAGCACCGGGGCTGGTTCCGCCGGGGGGCAAGCCGACTTCCCGGCGGGGAGCGTGTGCGAGTGGTGCACGGTGGCAGTTTGCGCGCGCAGGGGCGGAGCCGCGAGCACGGAACATGCGAGCAGGAGCAGGACGGAGGCTTGGACGGCAGTCTTCAAAAGGGTGCGATCTCCTTGCCGTCCATCTTAACCAGCTTCCGGCTCCCGATGGGCGCGGTTTGACCCCCGTTCGCCCCCCTGCATAGACTTGGTAGCAGTCTCGCGACCTCCTCTATGCAACCCTTGCGCACCTTTCTGCCGTCCCTGCTCTCGCTTTCTCTCCTGGCTGCGTCCATGCTGCACGCGCAGGCACCTGCCGCTTCCCTCAGGGACAAGGGTGCGCCGCCGAGAACGCCCAAACCGCCCGCGCTGATTGATCCTGCCGGCCCGGCTGTTTCGCTCGAATCGAGCGAGGCCCTATTCGACGTCGCCGTTGCGCTGAACAGCTGTGGCTACGACGCCGGTCTAGCCGACTCCGATCCAGTGCGCCAGCAGGTGCGCGACCAGGTGAACGCGGCGGCGCGCGGCTCGGCCGAAGCACGGGACGCACGCGATCAGCTCTGCACCTTCATCAACCAGCACCGCCTGTATGAAGGGTCCCGCGACCTGGCCCAGTATGTTTCGCTCGCGCTCTACCTGACACCGCCGCCGGAGCTCACCCCATCGGTCGACCAGCAGGATATGCCTCCAGACGCGACGCAGGTCGTGGACATGCTGCCCATCCTGCGCAAGTTCGCCGACGCGACCCAGCTCCACCTCATCTGGCTGCGCTTCCACCCGGACTACGAGGCGGAAGCTACCAAGCTGCATGACCCGCTCACGCAGATGATCCTGAACACCAACGTTTACCTGAAGCTGCCGACCAGCACATACAACGGGTCGCGCTTCCTGGTAGTGCTGGAGCCGATGCTCGATCCGGGCCAGACCAACGCACGCGTGTACGGGACCGACTATGTTGTCGTCGCGTCGCCGGTCAATGGAACCCTGCGCTCCTCAAGCGGTGGCGAGGACACCCTGCATGATGTGCGGCACACCTACCTGCACTACGAGATCGAGCCACTGCTGTATGCGCGTGCCGACTCACTCGATCGGCTGCTGCCGCTGCTCAAGACTGTCCGTGACGCGCCACTGGAATACCAGTACCGCGCCGACATCGTCTCCCTGGTCATCGAGTGCATGATCCGCGCCGTCGAAGCACGAACCGTGGCAACCGGCGTCACCTTGTTTACCGTCCCCGCGGATGCGCCGCGGATCGACATGCCGCGTCTGCAACACCAGCATGATGTAAGCGTGCAGCAGGCCGAAGCTGTGCGGCAGAAGCTCGTGACGAAGGCCATGAGCGAGGGCTTCGTTCTGACCCAGTACTTCTACGCCCAGCTTGGCATGCTGGAGCGGAACCCTGAGAGCCTGAAGGAAGCGATCGGCCCCATGGTCTACGGCATGGACGTAGACGCCGAGGCACACCGGGCCAGGCAGATCACCTTTGTGGAGCAGGCGCCGGGCGACGTGATCCGCACGCCCGTGGGCAGCCGCGGCCTGGACCAGGCGGAGAGCCGGCTGAAAGCGGGCGACGCGGATGGCGCCGGCAAGCTCGCCATGCAGGCGATCAAGGACCACACCGCCGACCCGGCGCGCGCAGACTACCTGCTGGCGCTTAGCTGGCTGCTGAAGGGCGACATGGAGTCGGCCACCAACGACTTCAAGGAGACCGTGCGGCTGAGCCAGGATCCGCACCTGCTGGCCTGGTCGCACATTTACCTGGGGCGGATCGCCGATGTCGAGGACGAGCGGCCGGACGCGCTCGCCGAGTACCGGACAGCCATGACGGTGCGTGATGGGCAGCCGGACACCCGGGATGCCGCGCAGCGCGGGCTCGACCGGCCCTACAGCCTGCCGCACAGCGGCGGCGCAGCGATCCGCTCGGAGGATGGACCCCCGGCACACACAGGCGCCGCTGCGGATGGGCACGACGCCAAACCGCAGTAACGCCGCGATCCGCAGTCGGCAATGCACCATAACGACCGGGAGGCCGCGCATCCTCTAGAGTGGTGAGAGCCGCCGGGTCACTCCGGAATGGCGCCGCCGCATCGTATTTTGGAGCAGGACCAGGGTGCCAGGAGCAGCTGCTATCGCCGCCGATAAAGACCTCGCGCTCCCCACACTGGAGAAGCAGTTGCACCACCGTTTTGCCAATCCGTCGCTGCTGGAGCAGGCATTGACGCATAGTTCGCTGCGTCACGAGCAGCAGATTGCATCGCATGGCAGTCCGAAGCCAGCCGCCGGGGATCCCGGGGACAATGAGCGGCTGGAGTTCCTGGGGGACGCGATCGTGGGTCTGCTGGTAGCGGAATCGCTCTTCCGGCGCT
Source organism: uncultured Acidobacteriaceae bacterium (assembly GCA_964243175.1). Lineage (GTDB taxonomy): Bacteria > Acidobacteriota > Terriglobia > Terriglobales > Acidobacteriaceae > EB88. The sequence goes on along the minus strand of CAXTEW010000038.1, from coordinate 393 downwards.
TCCCCGGCCTGCGCGAAGGCGAGCTGACCCGCCTGCGCGCAGCGCTCGTGAGCCGCAAGCACCTGGGTGAGGTGGGCGAGGCGCTGCAGCTCGGCCGCTGGCTGCGCATGGGCCGCAGCGAAGAGCGGAATGGCGGCCGCAGAAAAGTCGTCCTGCTGGCTAACTGTGTCGAGGCCATCACGGCGGCGCTCTACCTGGATAGCGGCAGCCTGCAGACCGCTGCCACGTTTGTGGAGGCGCAGATTGTCGCACCTGAGGCTGAGAAGCTCTACCGCGAGCTCCTGGCCAAGCATGCGATCGGGGATTACAAGTCCGCGCTGCAGGAGTTTCTGCAGGCACGCAGCTGCGGCCAGCCTGAGTATACGGTGCAGGCAGAAACCGGCCCCGACCATC
>CAXTEW010000037.1:11849-15437 GCA_964243175.1 uncultured Acidobacteriaceae bacterium | reverse complement strand
ATCATCTGCGGTGGCAGCGCTTCGACCAGGAACAGCCACTGCCAGCCAGCCAGGCCAAGCCGCCCCTGCAGGGACAGCAAGCCCCCGGCAAGCAGCCCCATCACTACCGAGCTGAGCGGCAGCGCGATATAGAAGCGGCTGATCGCACGCGCCCGGTGCTCGGGAGGAAACCACTCCGTCAGGTAGAACACGACGCCCGGGAAGAAGCCGGCTTCTGCCATGCCCAGGAGGAAGCGCAGGACATAGAACTGCGCAGGCGTCCTGACCGCCATCATGCTCATTGCGAGCACGCCCCAGGTCAGCATGATGCGGGCCAGCCACCGCCGCGCGCCAAAGCGTACCAGCAGCAGGTTCGACGGGATCTCGCACAGGGCATAACTGATGAAGAAGAGGCCCGCGCCAAAGCCGTACATGCTGGCCGAGAAGTGCAGCTCGCGGTTCATGGAGACAGAGGCGAAGCTGATATTTACCCGGTCCATGTAGGCCGCGCCGTACCCCAGCCCGATTAGTGGCACCAGACGAAGGTAAGCCTTGCGTATCGCGCTCTGGCCAGTCGGGGCCGAGAAACCTTCAGCGTCTGAAATGGTGGCGCCTTCCAAGTGGTGAGTCCCGGCCTGTGCACAGGCCGGCGGCGACAGAATGGCAGCGTGCCCTTGGGCACCATGCTGCACCATCCGGCCTCACCAGCTTGCCCCCGCGCCGGGCCGCCCGTCAATCGCGCATTGCGGAACCCCGCGGCTTGGGCAGCTGGCAAAAGGAACAAGGCGCCACCAGGAGCGCCCTGTCGCTCTGCAACCGTCCGACCGCTCCCTACTTCTGGGGAGTGGAAGCCGTTGCCCCCGCCCCACCTCCAGGAGTTGTTCCTGAACCCGCCGGCACCACGTTCGACAGGTTAGTCGAGAAGAATGGCAGCAGCTTGTTTGTGAGCCTGTTATAGGTCTGGTCTGTGTGGTCACCGACGAACAGCTCGGCGAAGTGGGGAATACCGATAGCGGTCAGCTCGGCATCGAGCAGGCGAACGGTATCCGGGATATGTGCGAACTCATCCTCGATGCCGGCATCGAAACCAAGCGACTGCAGCTTGGCAATATTCGGCAGGTAGCTTTGCAGGTTTTCTACCGGCAGGTTCGTCTGCCACTCGGCAATAACGGAGGGTACGACCTGGCCATTGACATACGGCTTGTCTGCGTAGAAGGGCGGGTTTGAAGCGTCAGGAGCCCACGCCGCATCGATTGCCGCGATTAACTGGACGCCCGGGTTGGCGTTCACGAAGTCGATTGTGGTCTGCAGGGTCTGCTCCCCGACGATGTACGGTGAGTTCTGTGTGAAATCGTCCAGCCAGGCCGAGCAGCAAGGGCTGATGGCATACAGGTTGGCGAAAACATCCGGGTGCCTGAAGCCGACTTCAAACACACCGTAGCCGCCCATGGAGTAACCGCCCAGGCCACGGCTCGCCGCCGCGGGAATGGTGCGGTAGTTGCTGTCCATGTAGCTCACCAGGTCCTTCCAGATGAAGTCCTCCCAGCGGCCCGTCGCAATCGAGTTGGAGTAAAAACTGCCGCCCAGCAGTGTTTCTGCGTTCGGGATCACCACGATCATCTCCTGCATCGTGCCTGCCTGGATTGCTGCATCGATGGTTTGCTGAAGGTTGTTATTGGTGAACCACTCCGAGTCGTTCTCCCCGTAGCCGTGCAGGAAATAAACAACCGGGTATTGCTTCGTTGAGGAAGCCTCGTAACTCGGCGGCAGATACACAGTTGCTGCGCGATTGGGCGCATCGCCGATCAGGTTGCCGACCAGGGAAGGCCCTGGGACGACGACTGAAAGGACCTGGCTGGTGGGGTGCGGTGTCGTCGGCGTGTAGGTCCACGACAGGATATTCTGCGTCGCGGTTGCACCGTAGGTGCCGGCGGTAAAGCCGACATACGCCGTGCCGGTGCCGATGACCTGCGGAATATTTAATGCAAACGGCTGAGTGAACGAAGCGCCAGTGTATGCGTCGGTCAACGTCAGGGTCAACGTTGTGCCGTCGTAGTTCACATGTGCGCGGAACACGTCGCCGCTGTGCAGGTCGATGCCCGAGCCGCTGAGATTGATCGATGGCTGGGTCGGCGAAGCACCATTCAGATACAGCCCGGTTGAGTCAGGTCCCTCGCCCGCATTGTTGTAGAGATCAAACTTGAGCGCGACGCTGTTTGCAAGGCTTCCCGCCGCTCCAGTGCCTGCGCCGTAGCCGAGCGCTCCGCCCGGCGGGCCTACCGCGTCGGCTCCATCCGCCTGGATGACGAAAGCAAAGCCATCACCATTCGGGTTCAGCAGTTGAAAGGTGAAGTCGGTAGCAAAGCTGCCGACCGCTACCGGTGCGGAATAGAACGCACTGGTCGCCTGGATCCCGCTGCCATTGGTCAGCTGCAGCAGATTGCCGAGGATCGCCGAACCTCCATTGAGCGTAATACCGCTGCCGCTGGTGAAGCCGCCGCTGTAGAAGGGGTTGGCCGCTATCGTGTACACAGCCGTCGTGATCGGGCTGGCCGAGCCAGTCGCGACGGCAATCGCCTGCAGCGTCTGGTCGCCCGTAATCGTGACAGGACCGCTGTACACAGGGGAGTTGGTGGTCGGGGTAAAGCCGTTCGTCGTGTAATAGATCACCGCGCCCGGGGCTGCATCGGTGATGGTGACCTGCTGTGCGCTGCTATAGGTGCCCGCACCTGGACTGAAGACCGGGGTTGCCGTGTCCGACTGGTATGTCCATCCCAGGATATTCTGCACCGCGGTCGCTCCGTAGGTGCCAGCCGTGAAGCCGACATACGCCGAAGTACCGCCGACAGCCTGCGCTATGTTCACCGGGAACGCCTTGGTGAAGCTCGCCCCAGTGTTCGTATCGTTAAGGGTCAGCGTCAGCGAAGACCCATCGTAGTTCATGTTAGCCAGGAAGGTATGCCCGCTATGCAGGTTGATACCCGTCCCATCAAGGCTCACGGCGGGCAGAATGGGTGCGGCTCCGTCGAGGTACAGGCCGATGGAGTTACTCCCTTCGCCCGAGTTGTTGTACAGATCGAACTTGAGCGCGATGCTGTTAGGAATACTGCCGGGCAGGCCCACCCCCTGACCGTAGCCAAGCGCGCCGCCGGCTGGTCCAACAATAGTCGGCGTATTGTTCTGGATCGTGAACGTGAATCCATCTCCGCTTGCATTGAGTAGCTGGAAGGCAAACTGGCTGACGAAGCTGTTGATATGCACCGGCTGCGAAAAGAAGGCGCTCGTAGCCTGTGGGCCCTGGCCATTGGTCAGCTGCAGCATGGTTCCCTGCAGCGCGGCGCCATTGTTCAAGGTCAGCGCGCCACCCGGACCAAAACCCGAGTAGTAGTTCGGCGCCGAAGTGAGGATGTAGTTAGCAGTGGTGACCGTGCTTGCTACACCGTTCAGGATCGCCACGGCCTGCAGCGTTTCGCTATTGTTGACGGTGATCGGTCCATCGTAAAAGCTGGAGCTGCTGGTCGGTGCCGCGCCATCGATGGTGTAGTAGATGGCCGCGTTCGGCAGCGGATCTGTGATGGTTACAGTTTGCGGACCCGCGTAGGTGCCTCC
>CAXTEW010000037.1:0-11749 GCA_964243175.1 uncultured Acidobacteriaceae bacterium | reverse complement strand
ACAGAAGGCTCTGTCGGCGACGCGCCGTCCAGGTAAATGCCGGTTGAGTCAGGACCTTCACCCGAGTTGTTATACAAGTCGAACTTGAGCGCGACGCTGTTGGGAATACTGCCAGCGGTGCCAACGCCCGAGCCGTAGCCAAGCGCCCCGCCCGGCGGTCCGACAATCGTCGGCGTGTTGTTCTGGATGACGAACGCAAAGCCGTCGCCATTTGGATTCAGCAGCTGGAAGCTGAAGTCAGTGGTAAAGCTGGTAACAGGAACAGGCGCGGTGAAGAACGCGCTTGCGGCTTCGACCGGTCCACCGTTGGTCAGCTGCAGTAAGCCATTCACGATAGCGGCCCCACCGTTCAGCGTCAGGCCGCCACTTGAGGAGAACCCCCCACCGAACACCGGGCTTGACGCCACGGTATAGGTGGCCGAGACTGCCGGGCTCGGAGCCCCATTCACAACAGCGATCGCCTCGATTGTCTCTGAACCTGTCGTGGTAATCGGACCCGTGTAGAGCGTCGAGCTGGTGGTCGGCGCGACACCATTGGTCGTGTAATACACAGCGGCGCCGGGTGCGGCATCCGCAATTGTCACCGTGGGCGCGACGGGGTACACGCCACCCTGGGGGGAGAACTGGGGTGACGCCGTCGTCGCCTGGTACGTCCAGGAGAGGATATTCTGGATAGCCGTGGCTCCATAAGTGCCAGCGGTGAAGCCTACATAGGCAGAGCTGGTTCCGATGGAAGCAGGTATGTCGACGGTAAACGGCTGGGTAAAGACAGCGCCGGTGTTGGTGTCAGTCAGTGTCAACGTCAGTGTCGTTCCGTCATAGCTCATGTGCGCATGGAACACATCGCCGCTGTGCAGATTGACGCCGCTGCCGTTGAGATTGATTGACGGCTCGGTCGGCGAAGCACCATTGATATACAGACCAGTCGAGTTACTGCCTTCTCCGCTGTTGTTATACAAGTCGAACTTGATGGCGACACTGTTTGCTATGCTGCCGCTGACCCCGACGCCCGATCCGTAACCCAGCGCACCGCCCGGCTGACCGTACACCGTCGGAGAGTTTGCCTGGATCACAAAGGCGAATCCATCACCGCTCGCACTGAGCAGCTGGAAGCTGAAGTCATTCGAGAAGCTGTTGACCGGCACCGGCGTCGAGTAGAAAGCACTGGTCGCCTGGACCCCGCCGCCATTGGTCAGTTGCAGGTTGTTGCTGACGATCGCCGCGCCATTGTTGAGCGTGATGCCGTTGCTCGTCGTAAAGCCGCCGGGGAACGAGAGACTGGTCGAGTTGACCACGAGCGCGAGCGGCGAAGCACTCTGGCTCGCAGCATAAGTGGAGCTGCCGCCATAGGCCGCCGTAACTGCGTGCTGCCCCAGCGCGAGAGTGGACAAAGTAAGGGTCGCCGAGCCACCAGCAAGCTGCACCACAGGCTGTACCTGCCCGTCGACGGTGAAGGTCACCTGGCCCGTCGCGATCGCGGAGGTGCTGGTCGCGCCGGTAACTGTCGCCGTGATGGTTACAGGCTGTTGGTAGAACACGTTTGCCTGTGGCGTCGACAAGGTCAGCGTGGTCGAGGCGAGCGCCACTCCCGTGCCGGAGACGATAAGTGCCGGCTGCGCCGTCGCGGCATTGGTCAGCAAGGCTACTGATTCCTGCGTCGATCCAGCGGTCGCGGGAGTGAAGGAGAGGGTCAGCGCGCAGGACGACGCGGCCGGCAGAGTCGCTCCCGCGTTGCAGGCCGAAGGGCCAGGGGCAGGCACAATCGAAAGCGACGGCATGGTGCCGCTTTGCTCCGTAAGTGGGTTCTGCAGCGTCAGCGGTTCCGTGCCCGTGCTGCCCAGCACAATTGTCTGCGCGGCGGAGGCTTGCGCGATGTTTGTTGAGCCAAGCTGAATCGTGCCGAGTGTCCGGTTGACCGAGTACAGCGTGGTGCTGTCAGCGATGTACAGATTGCCCACGGCGTTAAGGACGATGGCGCCTGGCGCGTGCAGGGTGAGCAGATTCGCCGCTATGCCGCTTGCTGCTGCACCGGAGCTGCCGGACTGTGCCGCAGCCGTTCCAGCAATGGTGGTGATTGTCCCACCGCCATCTATCTTGCGGATTAAATTGTTGCCTGTGTCGGCGATGTAGATATTTCCAGCCGCATCTGCGATAGCGGCGGACGGCCCGTTCAACTGGGCTGCGAGCGCCGAGCCGCTGTCTCCTCCGTAGCCTGCTGTGCCGTTACCGGCGACAGCCTGAATCAACAAACTCGACAGGTTGATCCGGCGTACCAGGTCGTCGCCGGGGTCAGGCACCAGCAGGTTGCCATGCGTATCGAGCGCGATGCCGGACGGGTGCTTCAACAGGGCCTGCGAAGCCAGGCAGCCATCGCCCTCGGTGTCTGTGCTGCCGGCGCACGCCACAGCGGCGCCGCCGGCGAATGTCGAGATATACCCGCTGCCATTGATCTCGCGAATGACGTTGTTTCCGGTGTCCGCGATGAACAGGTTGCCGCGCAGATCGACAGCGATACCGGCAGGCGCATTGAGCAGCGAAGCCGCCGCCATCCCACCGTCACCGGCATAGCCAGGTGGCGCGGCGCCGGCAAGGGTTTGTATGTCGCCTGAGACGGCAGCGACTTCACGAATGACATTGTTGCCGGTATCCGCGATGAACAGGTCGCCCTGCGCATCGACCGCAACCGCTTGTGGAGCATTCAGCAGGGCCTGCGTCGCCAGCGATCCATCCCCGGCATAGCCACTTACCCCGGTTCCTGCGATCTTGACGATTGCCTGCGTCGCTGCGACGTATTCAAGTACCTGGTTGTGTCCCGTATCGGCAACAAATACGTCGCCGGAAGCGTCGATGGCCGTGCCTGCAAGGCCTGCAAGCGTGACACCGATATTGGTGACGGTTCCGGGGTCGACAGCGGCGGCAGCAGCGAGGCCGCGTCCGAAGAGTGTGACGTTGCTGTAGGTGTTTGCGCTGGTCACAAGGGCCGCTGTGCTCCGCAGGCCTGCGGCCGCCGGCGTAAAGCGGACCGTGTACTGGCAGTCTTCGCCGGTGGCATTTGTACCCGCGCAGACCGGTCCACTTACCAGGGCAAAATCCCCGGAGGTACCCGCGAAGCTGAAGGGCGCCGCGGTTGCTGGCTGGTCGCCGGCGGCATAGTGGAGGGTAAGTGTTTGTGTTGCTGGCTGTGCCGGCGCGACGCTGCCAAAGTAGGCATTGGTCGCGATCTGGCGCACCAGGTTGTCCCCGGTATCGGCGATCAGCAGGTTGCCAAACGTATCGAGCGTCACTCCCTGCGGCGCAGCGAGCAAGGCACTCGCCGCCGGGCAGCCGTCTCCATAACTGTCGGTCGCGCCCGCGCATACAGAACCACCGCCTGCCGCCAGGCTAACGATGCCCAGGTCGGGCGACACCCGGATCACCCGTGCGTAGCCTGCATCCGCAACAAACAGGTTGTTATCCCCATCGATGTGCGCTGCGACCGGACTGCCAAGCTGCGCCTGCGCCGCCGTGCTCCCCGGGCTCACATTGGTGCCGCCGCCGGCGTACGTGTACATGCTGCCGGCTACCGGCGAGCTAAGCCCCGGCACTGTGCCGCCCTCATACAGCACCCGCACACGCGCGTTGCTGGTATCCGCGATGAACACGTTGCCGTAACTGTCGAGTGCCACACCGGTCGGGTTGTTCAGGATGATGCCCGATGCCGGGCCACCATCGCCGGCCAGGCCCGCAGTGCCGGCGATGCCAGCAATCGTGGCGATGTTGCCGGCCTTGATGCTGATGCCGGCGATCACCGTGGTGCTGGCACCGGCAGGGTTCGCGATCGCGCGAATCACTTGGTTGCCGGTATCGGCGATATACAGGTTGCCCGCGGCATCGAACGCCGTCTGTCCGGGGGCCGAAAGCAGGGCTGCCGCGGCAGGGCCGCCATCGCCGCCAAAGCCCTTCGCCGAGCCAGCATACGTGGTGATGATGTGGCTGCTATGATCCACCAGCCGGATGAGGCTGCTGCCTGTATCGCTGATGAGCAGGTCACCCAGCGGGGTGATTGTGAGCTGACCCGGATGCGTCAACACTGCCTGGGTTGCGAGGCACTGGTCGCCGGCCGTGTCGACGGCGGTGCTGCATGCGGTCTTCGCACCACCCGCATAGGTGCTGATGGCTCCGGTGGCATCCACACGGCGCACCACGGCGTTCTGTGTGTCAGCGATGTACGTGTTCCCGGCATTGTCGACCGCCACGCCTTGCGGAGCCCCGAGCGCAGCAGCTACCGCCTGCGCTCCATCCCCGGTGTAGCCCGCGGTGCCTGTGCCGGCCAGCGTGTTTGCAGTCTGCGGCACGGGGAACGGCTTTTGCCCGCCACTCGCGGCAGCCACGGAGCTGAGGAGACAGAAGACGGAGGCAGCAGAAAGATGCAGCAGTGCAGACAAGCGAGTAGGAAGCAACAGCGAACTCCTGGAATGGAAAAGTAAGACGGCACTTAGACGAGGTGGAAAAGACCGTATCCCGGTTGACATCTGTCGCGATCTAATCGCAAGAGAGACATCCGCCAGGCTCCAGCCTGGATCGGCGAAAGAAGATGCCCGCCGGCACATGCTAAAGAGAGCTGTGTCAGCGCTATCGCTGCACATTGTCGCTACACTCTCTCCCGGTCGCCGTAGAGCTCTTCGCCGGGGTTGAGTCTTTCGTGAGTATCCCTGGGAGTCAACGAGTAACGAAGCGCAGCGACACGGCGGTCACTATCACTAAAGTAAGTGCGCGCTTACATCTCCGGAAGGATGAACACTTATGACTACTTTGGGGAAGTTATCGATAGGGCGATGCAGGCTCTCAACCAGTAACGACTTTGTTACCGGAGCCACACTCATCCTGTATTGCAAACGCGAAAAAGCCGCTCCTCGCGAGAGGCGGCCCGGGGAGGACGGCGTCGCTGGAACGGCTTCGTTGTTTGTGCTGCGGCTTAGCTGACGGCTGACTTGGCTGTCTTGGCCGCGGACTGCAGCGTCTCGTTCAGATTCCCTGAGGCTGCGGAGGTAGATTCCTTGCCACGCTGGTAGGCCTTCGACGCCTGGTCGCCGATGGTGGAAGCCTGCTCCTTGATGTACCCGCTGGCGCCGTCCACCTGGTCCTTCACGTAATCCGTGGCATTGTCGAGCTTCCGGCCGATCTGCTTGCGTGTCTTCTCGCCGCTCTGTGATGCGGACAGCAGCGCAATGGCTGCTCCGGAAGCCACGCCAACAGAAAACACTAGCCAGAACTTGAATGTGTCGTTCATCTGCAACTCCCCTGGGCGATAACGCCCCATACGCACCGGTATGAGTGCAGGACGGCAGAACAGGTTGTGCGGGACTGCAAGAGCCTCAAAATGCAAGGCCTGCAGAAGCAGACAGCGTTGACGGAGTTTCTCGAACGAATCTGAAGCGGGAGACCGGGATCGAACCGGCGACATTCAGCTTGGGAAGCTGACGTTCTGCCACTGAACTACTCCCGCATACGAGGGGCGCCACTATTGCGGCCTTCTCGATACTTGCTACTGCCGCCATCCGGCTGGATTGACCTGTGGCCCACCGGCAATCTTTGCCCTGGACGTCATCCTGCTTGCTGGCCGATCCAGAGCATGCTGAACTTCCAAAGTATACCGCGTGTTCCGGGCAAGCGCGCCAGCTAGCGCGGAGAGGCTATCCCTCCACGGCGCCCTGCCCGGTAGCCTTCGCAGCGCCTTGACCTCTGATCCCGCGCCTGACCTGCAGCCACGCCCGGAAAGCGATCCAGTCCGGTGATCCGCGGCATGGCCCGCATCTGTCCCCGCAGCCATCTACCACTTCTGTGCCAGGGTGATTGCCTCGGCTACCCGCACCGGCTTCTGCTCCGCACCGTCTACGCGGCCCGCGCCGGCGAAGTCCAGCACGTTTACCGGATCCAGCTTCAGGATCAACAGGCTCATGTCGTCGTGTTGCGGAGCACCGGCCGTGAACTCATCAGCAGCCGCAAACACCGCTTGGACTACCTCCTCCACGGGCAGGTCGCAGGCCGCGACCGCAGCCGCCAGCATCCTCTCCTCGCCCCACTCTTCCTCGTCACGGGTCATCGCCTCGCTGATGCCGTCCGTGTAGGAGAGAAGCAGGTCCCCGGGCTGAAGAACAATCTTCTGCTGACTGTAGGTAGCAAGCGGCAGCAGCCCCACCACGGGCCCGTCTGCCTCAAGCCGCAGCGTTTCGTATGCTCGCTCTCGACTGCTGCTGCCCGCCTTCTGCCGCAGCAGCAGTGGCGGATTGTGCCCCGCGTTGACACACTCCAGAAGCCGCGTTTCCGGATCGAGCGCGCCGAAGAAAAAGGTCGCGTAGCGATTGTCTGCCGAGGACTCGTACACCAGCCGGTTGATCTTCTCCATGACAGCGGCGAAATCCCGCGGGTTGTCGAGGGTGACGCCGCGCAGCGAAGCCCGAAGGCTCGCCATCAACAGCGCAGCCGAAATGCCCTTGCCGGAAACATCCCCGATGGCGAGACCAAGACGCCCATCCTGCAGAGGAAAAGCGTCGTAGTAATCGCCGCCCACACCCTGCGCCGGCCGAAAGGCGCCTGCTATCGCCCCACCAGCGAACCGCGGCATGGACTGGGGTAGAAGTCTTTCCTGTACCTCGCGGGCGATCTCCATCTCCCGGCTGGCACTCTCGCGCTGTGCCGCCTCACTGGCCAGCGAGTGCGCCAGCTCGCTCACCTCCAGTGCCATCCCGGTCTGCGTGGCAAGTACCTGCAGCAGTGTCAGGTCTGACTTCGTGTAAGCCGCTTCTGACTGCTTCGGGCCCAGGGCCATGACACCCATCAGCCGGTTGCGCCCCGGCAGCGGCAGCAGTATCTCGGCGCCGAGCTCGTCGAGCACCTGCCGCTCGCTCTGGTCCGCGAGCAGGTACCAGGCATCCGGCTGCTCCCGGTAGATCCCGACCGGGGCGCGGCTGAAAGTCAGCTTGCGTACCGCCGAGGAGTTGGCCCGCAGCGCCAGCGTTCCCAGCTTCGCGTTCAGCGGCCCGGTCGCGCTGTCAAGCAGGTACTCCGGGCCACTCTGCAGCAGCATGCCTATCTGGTTCACGTGGAGCGTGTCGGCCACGCAGCGCGCAACGGTCTGCAGCAGCGGCCCGCTTTCGGTATATCGCCGCACCTCTTCCGACAGCTCGCTCAGCACGCGCTCCGAGTTATACGCCTCCCGAAAGAAGCGCTTGTCGAGCCAGGTTGCCGATTGATTACGAAAGCCAAAACGAAGCAGGATCAGCAGCAGGATAAAAAGCGAGATCTGCCAGAGCTTATCCTGCGCCATCTGTTTGCGTGCGATCAGCGATGTCAGCAGCTGGTAAGAGACAAGCGTCAGCAGCATGGTCTGCATGACAAACATGCTTGCCCGCGCCAGCGCATACTTGGTGCCCTGGCGCACCAGGATGCTGACATCCATGGCCCGCTGCACCAGCACCACGTAAGCCAGGCTCAGCGGCGCCACCAGGTACAGCGCCACGCCGGTGTACGCCAGCCATACATGGCCCGGTGCGGTGAGGTCATACCCAAGGGCACGCAGCAGGACAAAGATCGTCAGCAGAGACGTCAGGCCAATGCCGGTACCCAGCAGCAGCAAACGCAGGCGACGTTTCGCGTCTTCGTTCGAGGCGGTCAGCAGCTTGTCCGTAAGGATCCCCAGGGCGAGCGCAACAAAAGCAAGGGTAAGCCAGCCTTCGAGGGTATCTGTCCTGTGTGCGATCCAAGTGAAGCGAGTAGCGCCCCCTGCAAAGAAATACTCTTTCGTCGCAAGCCAGTAGTCGATGGTCACGAAGGCAAACGCTGGGCCTAGAAGGGCCCATTTCAGCCAGGGCAGCCGCACGTCCAGGCGCGAGCGCTCTGGAAAATACAAGGCAAACGGCAGCAGGGCCAGCGGCCCAAACGTCTGCATCGTTAGCTCGAAAAGTCCGCGAAAGATAAGCCAGCCACCCGTCGCCGACCCTGTCGCCGGCATAGCAAACAGGGCTTCCGGGTAAAGCAGCAGGATGAGCACGAGCCAGGCATTGGGTTCTGTCGGCTTGGCGAGCACTACCCAGGTGCCCACCAGGAGGCAGAACAGGGCTGGCACCTTGAGCAACGCGAGCTGCTGCCAGGCCCGGCTTCTGCTGCCAGGGCCTGGTTGGTGGGGAGCGAGCACGATCGCGGCGGAGCCCGGTGAACCGTCCGGGCGCACAAATCCAACCTGCAGCCGCTGCCCGGGGGCGAGGTGAACAGAGCTTTCCCACTGAGCGCGGCCAGTGTACCGGGCGCCGTTGATGGATCGGAGCAAGAAGCCCGGGCGCACACCAGCCTGCGCCGCTTCCGGTTCCGCCTGGCTGATCCGCAAGGTATCCAGATCAAAGAGGAAAGGATCGCGCGTGGCCTGATCAGGGTGCATGGACAGCCGGTAGCGATCGACGGCATCGGTGACCAGGAACAGCAGGGCCGCGGATGCAACGAGCGCGAGCAGGAGACGCAGAGGCGTCGGGTACCGGATGTACTTCATGGCTGGCCCCCATCCTACCCCGATGGCGGGAACCACGGCGGACGAGATTGCGGGTTTCTCAACCGCCGGGGGAGGGGGAGAGCTGCCAGTGAGATGCCCGGCTTCGAGGAGGAAGCCGGGCGCCTGTGGGTAGGTTCCCTAGGAGTGGGTTAATCGTTGCCGCGGACGCCAAAGATACGTAGCGCCGCGAGAAATATATTCAAGCCGTCGAGGAAGATGGACAGCGCCAGCTCCACAGCGGTCGCGCCACCGCCGCCGGCACGCACACGGGCGAAGTCACCCACTGTCAGTACCGAGAAGACAGCCAGCACCAGCCAGTCAATGGTAGTCGGCTGCACGAAGTGGAAGAACACCGTCGCCAGCATCAGCACCAGGAGTCCGATGAGCAGAAAGGAGCCAATCGCCTGCACCTTGCGGTAGTCCACCGAGACCGCATAGGCGAGCGTGCCCAGCATGGCCAGGCCGACCGCGGTGGTCAAAGCGGCAGTTTCTATGACGTGCGCGCCACCCAGCCTGAGGTAGTGCTGCATGGTCGGGCCAAGGCCGACGCCCTCCAGAAAAGCGAAGACATAAAGCAGCGTGACCTGGCGGCCCTGGTTGGCACGGACACCACGTATCGCAAACAGCGTGCCGAAGTTAAGCAGCATAATCAGCAGCGCAAGGCCAGGCGGGATCGAGAGGGAGACGTAACTGCCGGCCGCCGTCAGCGCAAACGCCACACTGACCATGCCCAGCACCTTGCCCAGCAGGAGCGAAGCAGTGTCAGTGGCGCCGGCCGCTGCGTAGCCATAGCCGTTCAGCGATCCGCCGTTCAGTCTGGATGTATCAGTCAATCGAGAGGAATCATTCCATGCCATGTTGATACCTTTCACAACTACGCCTTACCGGTGCTCTTTACGGAAGCCGCCTGCATGCCGCGGCCGGTACGTGTCGAACCTCGGCACCCAGGCTCTTCCCTCTTAATGATAAATGCTGTCACCAGGCGGACCCTGGGGGCTGTGCTGCCTAGAACAGCGACTGCACCTTGGCCGCGATCGCCTGGTGCAGCGCTTCCAGGTCGCGTGAGTCCCCAGGCGCGCCGATGTTCTCGAACAGGTGCCAGTCTTCGACCAGCGTCAGCGAAGAACCGGGATTGACGATTTGACGCGGCCCGAGCAGTTCTACCTCCATATACGCGCCTTCCACATACACCTCGTTGTTGACGCCGTAGTCCGGGTACTCCGCTGCTTCGTCATGGACGAAACGCTTCACAAAGAGGCTGTCGTTGACCAGGTGCGCGCACCATTCCTGCTTGTTGCGCAGCCCGAACTTCTGCGAGTCGGCACGCGCCGCGTCCGCACGCAGCAGGATGTAGCGGGAGCCAAGCGTGAAGCGGGAATCCTGCAGATCAGTGAAGGCGCAGATAGCCAGCGGCTGCGTCACTGTCACGTAGTCATCATGCGACTGGAAGGGTACCCTGGGCACGATCGCCGTGCCAGAAGCAACGACGGTGATAGCCCAGGCCGCGATATCGATTGGCCAAAGATTGTGGCTGGTCACCGTCTGCTCCAGCTTGACGTGGGAGCCGGAAGGATCGAGCGTGACGCGGATCTGCTTCTGCATGCCGGCGCCATCCACGGGTTGCGTCAGCAGCAGCGTCCACTCCCCTTCTGCCTGGTACTCGATCGGGGCGTTGTCAGGCGCATAGGTCGCCGGAAACAGCTCTGGCCACACCCACAGGCGGTGGCCCCCGTAGGGCTTCCACATGCCAAGCGCCACCTCTTTCTCGCTTTCCGGGAAGAGGGCCAGCAGGTTTTCGCCGCCGCTGGGCCCGTAGAACAAAATGCGTGGTCCGACATCGGTTGTTGCAATCAGGTCCACCGTACCGTTCGACAGCTTGAGGCAGTGCGGCAGCCCCATATACGCGATTGTTTCTATGCTCACAGGTAGACCTGCTTTCACGAGGAGAGTATGAGGCCAGTCCCGCTGGCCAATCCTGTTGTCTGATGCATTGCCGATTCCCACAAGGCTGCTCGAAGAACAGCCCGGCTGCGGGGCCTGATGAGGAGACGGCCAGATCGCCTACCCTCGTCTGCTCCATCTGTCGAGGCAGTCTTAAAAACTCTGACAAAGAGGATTGTGCATGGTCAACAAGTTGGCCTATGCTCGTTCTAGTCCCTTATTCGCCACTGCCACACAGGTGGTAGGGGGAAGATCAAAGCGCTCGAGCTACCCCGGCACAGCGCTGCTGCCCGACCATCGCCCGACCGATGTGTCGACTGACTGATTGCTGCCGCATGCAGGCGCCTGCCTGCTGGCCATCGACGGAGTCCCGAGGAACACGCTATTGCTCAGCAACAGTCAGGAAGAGTACGACCCGTCGAACCTTCCCACTGGTAACGTCCCCAGAGACTCGACGGAGACACCCGCGCCCGGAACCGGCGAGCCGGAAAGCTTCCAGTTGATGACCGAGCACAGCATCGATGTGCTGTGCCGGCTGGACTTCCAGATGAAATGCCTCTACGCCTCCCCCGCCGCATACAACATCCTGGGCTGGACACCCGAGGAGATGCTGGCTCTCTTTCCTCATCACCTGATCCACCCGGAAGACTGGATAGGGGTCTCCTCTGCTTTCACGTCGCCATTGCTGGACAAGAACGCCGAACACACGTTGAGCACGGGTCGGGTGCGTCGCAAGGATGGCACCTACCTGTGGTTCGAGATCTACACCAGGCTCATGCGGCTGACCCCTACTGACCAGCCCTGGCAGATGCTGGTCAGCATGCGCGATGTCAGCGCCCACCGCCTGACCGAGGCCCGGCTGGAAGCCCTCGCCCTAACCGACAGCCTGACCCGGCTCGGCAACCGGAGAGCGTTCGACCAGGTACTGGATCGCGAGTGGCACCGCGCCTTCCGGGACAACACTGTTCTTTCGCTCCTGTTGGTCGATGTTGATCACTTCAAAAGGTTCAACGACACCTATGGGCATCATGCCGGGGATGATTGCCTGTGCGAGATCGCGGCCGTCGTCGCGTCCGTGGCCCGGCGCCCCGCAGACCTGGCGTTCCGGTACGGCGGGGAGGAGTTGGCTCTCCTGCTGCCCGGCACTCCTATCGGCAATGCAATGATGATCGGCGAGCAACTGCGACAGCACGTGGAACTGCTATGCATGCCAGCGGACAGATCTCTTGCGAAAGCCTCTGTTACTGTCAGCATCGGTGTTGCCATGTGCCTGCCCCGCACTGATGT
>CAXTEW010000036.1:0-15500 GCA_964243175.1 uncultured Acidobacteriaceae bacterium | reverse complement strand
TGGCAGGACTGGCTGCTGCGCGCAATCGCCGGCAGCCCGGAGCAGGTGCAGATCATGTACGGCATTGCGGGCGAGCGACAGCTGCTGGAGTGGGAAGTACCGTGGCTTGCCGGCTACGAGGGCTCGAAGCCTGTACGCATCGGCAACGCCGCAGCCGAGCAGTTACAGCTGGATATCTACGGGGAAGTACTCGACGCCTTCTTCCATTCGCTGGCCGGCATCAAGACGCCGCGGCGCGTCGATCTGCACCTGCAGCAGTTGCTGGTCGATCACCTGCTGACCATCTGGCACCAGCCGGACCAGGGCATCTGGGAAACGCGTAGTGGTGCGCAGCACTTTACTTACTCGAAGATGATGGTATGGGTGGCCTTTGATCGTGCCATCGCTATCGCGGAGCATACTGGCAACGACGTGCCGCTCGATAAGTGGCGCGCTGCGCGAGATGAAGTTCATGCGGAGGTATGTGCGCGAGGATATAACAAGTCCCTGGGTACCTTCACGCAGACCTACGATAATGCCGAGCTGGATTCGTCCTTGCTGCTGATGCCCCTGGTTGGATTTCTTCCTCCTACGGATCCTCGTGTCAGGCGAACCATAGAGGCCGTTGAAGCGAAGCTGATGCGCAATGGATTGCTGCTGCGCTATGACACCGGCAAGTCAGCCGACGGGCTCCCGGAAGGCGAGGGTGCTTTCCTTGCCTGCTCCTTCTGGATGGTCAGCTGCCTGAAGATGATCGGACGCGAAGCAGATGCGCGCAAACTGCTCGAGTACCTGCTGTCGCTGCGTAACGACCTGGGATTGTTGTCAGAGGAGTACGACACAGAGAAGCGTCGACTGGTCGGCAACTTTCCCCAGGCCTTCTCGCATATCGCGATGATCAATGCAGTCTTCGACGTGGAAAGCACAGACGAAGAAACGCGCGCACGCCACCACCGGCGCACCAGAATGCCCTCGCAACCACCGGCAGCGGAGACTCCTGAGCTTGACCCAAAAGCGTCTTCAATCGCTCCAGGCGCAGCCTCCGGGCGGGAGAATGATTAGCGCCGATTTGTGCATCTATCCAACCAAGCAACTACGAAAAGGAATAAGACGCGCATGCATACGTTTAGAGTCTGGGCTCCAAAGGCGAAGTCGGCAGAAGTCAAGGTAGATGGCACGAAGTACCCCCTGGTAGAGGGGGAGGGCGGCTGGTGGAGTGAGACCGTCGAGAATGCGAGCGATGGCACCGAGTATGTGTTTCTGCTGAATGGGGAAGAGCAGGAGCTACCCGACCCACGCTCGCCCTCGCAGGCACGGGGAGTCAATGGCCCTTCGCGTATTGTCGATCACAATCGTTTCGAATGGACCGACAGCGCCTTTCACGCGAAAGCATTTCAAAGCGCAATTATCTATGAGCTGCACGTCGGAACCTTTACCCCTGAAGGTACCTGCGATTCGGCGATCGAGAAGCTCGATTACCTCAGCGACTTAGGTGTGACGCATATCGAGCTGCTTCCTTTCGCGGAATTCCCAGGTAAGAATGGCTGGGGTTATGACGGGGTCGATCTATTCGCGCCGCATGCCGCGTATGGCGGCCCCGATGGCTTGAAGCGGCTGGTGGACGCGGCGCACGGCAAGAACCTGGCCGTGATCATGGACGTGGTCTACAACCATTTCGGCCCGGCCGGCAATTACGTTGGTCAGTTCGGTCCTTACTTCACCGACCAGCATAAGACGCCATGGGGCGACGCGGTAAACCTGGAAGACTCCGGGTCGTTTGAAGTACGGCGCTTCTTCTGTGACAACGCCTTGATGTGGTTACGCGACTACCACATGGACGGCTTGCGCCTGGATGCGGTGCACGCGTACATCGATCGGTCGGCGATCAACTTCATGGAGCAGATCAATACCGAAGTTGTCGCGCTACAGGCAGAAACAGGCCGCCCTTACCTGATGATCGCTGAAAGTGATCTGAATGATCCGCAGCTGATTCGCTCGAAAGAAGCAAACGGCTACGGCTTCAACGCGCAGTGGAGTGATGACTTTCACCACGCGATCGTGGCGTTGCTGACCGGAGACCAGAGCGGCTACTACGCCGACTTCGGCGACTTCGCGGATCTTGGAAAGGCCCTGACGCAGGCCTTTGTGTATGACGGTGAGTTCTCTGAGTTCCGCGATCGCGTGCATGGCCGGCCCGTGCATAACCTGCCGGGTTGGCATTTCTGCGGGTACTCGCAGAATCATGACCAGGTCGGCAATCGCGCAGAGGGTGAGCGGCTCCAGCACTTGACCGACATACCGCGCGCGAAGATTGCTGCCGCGCTGACCATTCTCGCGCCGTTCCTGCCGATGCTGTTCCAGGGAGAAGAGTGGGCGGCCTCGACTCCATTTCAGTACTTCACCGACCATGAAGACAAGGAACTTGGACGCCTCGTATCCGAAGGCCGGAAGAAGGAGTTCGCGGCTTTCGGCTGGGACCCGAAGGACATTCCGGACCCACAGGACGTGTCGACGTTTGAGAACTCGAAGCTCAAGTGGGAGGAGCTGAAGGAAGCTTCACATGCAGACATGCTGGACTGGTACAAGCAGTTGATTGCGCTGCGCAAATCGAACCGGGAACTGTCAGACGGCGTGCTCGAGCAGGTGGATGTCGACTTTGACGAGGAAGACCGCTGGTTCACCATGCAGCGAGGCGGCATCGTGCTGATTTTCACGCTGGCGGAGGACGGCTATTCGGCAACGCTGGAAGAAAATGTCACCTTGTTGATGGCTTCCGATGCCGCCATCAAGGTCGAAGAGGGCAGGCTCGAGATGCCGGGCGTGGGTGTCGCGGTACTAAGCGTGCAGTAAGAAGATTGCACTGAAACGCGAAAGGAAGGAGGCCGAGCCATCGGCCTCCTTTTATTTGCCAGATCCATGATTGCGATCCGTGATTAGAGTGAATGCGAAGCGGACTGCATCCGATTTCCTTCACAAGGAACCTGCTGCACCGGTACATGCATGAGGACGTCTGTGTCGGTCTGGTACGGCGCAAAAACTTCACCGCCCATGAGCAGCACAGGCGCGGCTCCAGGGCTGGTGACATGGAGCAGGCTCAGGGTAGTGCGGGTGATGTGCTGGTCAGGCTGCCCGGCACGGGAGACAAGGACGCACGGATAGGTCCCAGGCAGGCCGGCAGCGCGCCACTCGCGGGCGATTGCCGATAAGTCGCGGCCCGGCATGTAGACGACGCGAGTCGGCTCGGGGTTCGCGGCTTCGCCTGGGGCATTGTGGCCTGTGCTCAGTAGAATGCTTGACGCAGCGCGCCGGTCGGTAAGTGAACAGGGCATAGCAGCAGCCGCGGCGGAAGCGGCGGTGACCCCGGCAACCACGCGAAAGGGAACGCCTGCCGCGCGGAGCGCTTCCATCTCTTCCCCCGCTCGCCCGAAGACCAGCGGATCGCCGCTCTTGAGGCGAACCACTGTCCGGCCAGCGTTGAACCCCCTGATCATCAGGGCATGGATCTGAGATTGTGTAATGCTGGCACGACCGCAGCGTTTGCCTACGTTCACGAGCTCGGCAGTGGCCGGCGCAAGCGCGAGCACGGCGTCAGGAACAAGATCGTCGTACAGCAGCAGGTCCGCACTCCCGAGCAGTCGGGCGGCCTTTACCGTCAGCAGGTCAGGGTCCCCGGGGCCTGCGCCGACCAGCCAGATTGGCTGCCTATCTGTAACCGCTGTTGTGGCTGACTGGGGGGGCGCAGGGCTCGGGAAGCCTGCTCGCTGCCGGTGTGCTTCAGGCAGTGCAAGCACCCGCGACGGGCACTCGGCCGACTCGCAAACTGAGCGTGTGCCGAGTGTTTGCAGCAACAGCTTGCGCTCGTCGCCCGCCGGATGGGCCTTAAGCACGTCGCGCCGGAGATGCCCCAGCGTGTGCAGCCAGGGACCTAGATCGTGCGGCAGCTGTGCATCGATTTCCTTGCGCAGAAGCTGCGCAACGGAAGGGCTTTCGCCTGCCGTCGAGATAGCGATCTGCAGGTCGCCGCGACTTACAACCGAACCGTAGTAGAAGTCGCAATGCGGTATGTCGTCGACTGCATTGCAAAGGATGCCGGCTGCCGCACACAAGCGGTAGACATGCTGGTTCACGGACGCGAAGTTTGTACCGGCTATGACAACGAACTGCCCGTCGATATCACTGTCGATGAACTCGCGCTGGTGCCACTCGATAGCACCTCGCTCGGCAAGACGCTCGATTTCCGGGCGTGCCCACGGGGAGACAACCGTAACCCGTGCATCGCTCGCAACCAGGCCCTCAATCTTTCCAGAGGCGACTTCGCCCGCACCCACGACGAGGCAAGGCCGCTGGTCAAGCTTCAGGAAGACAGGCAGCAAACTCATGGCTTCTCCTCAGGGTCTTTGCTCGTTCGTTGCACTTAGCAGCGGCACGAGTTACATATCAGACGAGGCTGGCACGCCGACTGCCGTGGCATCCCGCGCGACCGGCACCACCAGCTCGCCGGCCAGCTGCGCACGCAGCTCGTCATTCGTATGGCGAGCGAAGTAAGCGCGCAAATCCTCACCTTCACCAAGACGCTTGCCCTGGTAGGTCTTCAGCAGGCGCTCAATAGCTTCCGGTACTTCTGTCGCCGGGATGCGATATCCAACTGCCCGGGCGGTGCTGGCATGCCGGCCAACCGAGCCGCCAACGCAGAAGTAGTAGGCATCGACAAGCTTGCCCTCGTGCTTGATCTTCTTGCCCTCGATGCCGATGTCGGCAATCCAGTGCTGGCCGCAGCTGTTGGGGCAGCCGGTAACATGCAATCGCAGCTGCTGGTCAAACTCCGGAACGCGCTCTTCGAGTTCATCGACAAGCCAGCGGGTGAAGCCTTTGGTTTCGGTCAGTGCAAGCTTGCAGAACTCGGTGCCGGTGCAGGCGACCGCGCCGCGCCAGAACTGCGAACCTTCGACACGGATGCCGATCTTTGCGAGCTCGGCTGCGAACTCTGTGGCTCGACTCGTTTGTATGTCGACAAACAGCAGGTTCTGTCCGACCGTCGTGCGCAGGTGACCTAACCCGTACTCTTCAGCCAGATCAGCAGCGGCGGCAAGTTGATCGCCTGTAAGCCGACCGCGCAGAACGGAGGCTCCGACATAACTAAGCCCCGGCTGCCGCTGTGGGAAGATACCGACGTGGTCGCGCAGGATGTCCTCAGGCATGGTTTCCGGGACAGCGGCAGCGAGCGTATAGCCAAGCCGTCGCTCGACTTCCACGAGGAAACTTTCCGCTGTCCAGCCTTCCTTCAGGAACAGGTGCTTCATGCGGGCGCGGTCACGGCTCTCGCGCAGACCCTGCTGATCACGAAAGAGTTCTGCAATGACGCGCGTAACAGCGAATGCTTGATCCTTCGGGATCCATGCGTCCAGCTTCAATGCCAGATGTGGATCGGTCGAGAGCCCACCGCCGACGCGAATGGAAAAGCCTTCTTCCGCGCCATTTACGCCCTGTCGCATCGTCGCAGTCAGACCGATGTCGTTGATCTCCGGGTAAGAGCACCAGAGCGGGCAGCCGGTTACCGAGATCTTGAACTTACGCGGCAGGTTGTAGAACGCCGCGTTCCCAATCAGCTTTTCTGCTATCTCGACCGCAAGAGGCGAAGCGTCGAAGAGCTCGTGGCCATCGATGCCGGCTAGCGGGCAGCTGGTGACATTGCGCACCACATCGCCGCATGCGCCCTTTGGCGAAAGGCCGACACGCTCGAGCGCGTCCACTACTTCCGGCAGCGACTCAATCGTAAGCCAGTGAAGCTGGATATTCTGGCGGACGGTGATGTCTGCCATGTTGCGGGCGTGGACGCGGGTGATCTCCGCGATGGCGCGCATCTGCGCAGAGGTGAGCTGCCCGGCAGGCGCGCCTATCCTCATCATGAAGTAGTCGCTGGCCAGGCCCTCGCCTGCCTTGCCGCCTGTGACCCCGGCGCCATCGCCCTGGGTGTAAACGCCCCACCACTTGAAGTAGACGCTGGCCCACTCGGGGAGAACGCTGCCTCTGCCCTCGCGTGCAAACTGGCGCACCTCGTCGAAAACCTCCCAGGGATCTTTCTCGAGCTTGAGTCGTTCGACGCGCTGGGCCTTGGTTTCCTTCAGGGGTGCGGGGGGGTTGGTGTCAGGCATGGGTCCTCAGCATGGTGGTGGCCGGAAAGTAAAAGCCCGCTGGCGGGTGGTGCGGCGCCATGCGGGCTGAACGGGTGCTGCAAGGCGGCAGCCGTCAGCGCGGGAAACAACAGGCGCGGCGGGCGGGCGGTACGTGGTTTGCGGACGAGCTACCCATGATGCTAACGATACGAGCGCGGGGTGGCAGCGTCAATCGAGCAGCTTTGATCGGGTGCAGGCACGATGCGTGTTTTTCGGCTTCGCTCATCGATGACACCGGGTAGAAGCAGGGCAACCGCAGGTCCTTCGGCTACGCTCAGGATGACCCGTCTCAGGATGACACCGTAAAGAGGGTGAAGCAGGTCCTTCGGCTACGCTCAGGAGGACCCGTGGAAAGGGCAACCGCAGGTCCTGCGGCTTCGCTCAGGATGGTCTGGGACAAGGACAATTCGGGACATAATTGCCGGGATGTCAGAAGGCAAAGGTCGCTTGAAGAAAGATGCGGCGGGCCGCGGAGCCGTCCGGGGAAGAAAAGATCTGGCCGGCCAGGGCGTTCGACTTGCCGAAGTTGGGCGAGTCGATGGTGCCAGTTGGCGGCGCGTAGTTGATGATGTTGAGCAGGTTCAGCGCCTGCGCGTTCAGGCTGAAGTTGTAGCGCTTGCCCGTGTTCCCGCTGTTCCCAAATGGGCCGCCACCACCGCCGCCGCGTCCTCCTCCTCCGCCGCCTGGCCGGCCGCCTGCGGGGGGTCCGCCGCCGCCCTGGTCGGCCGACGCGGGCTGCAACCGCTGCCCAAAGCCCCAGGTCTTGCTCACCCGCAGGTTGAGCGTAAACAGGCTGGGGCCGTTGCCGTAGTTCACCGGGATGGGGGCCGTGCCGGCAGCGGGTGCCGTGTTGAAGACTCCATACCGGTTGGCCACGACATTCGGCCCGGTGGCACCGGCTGCCGCAAAGGAAGGGCGGTCATTGAAGAAGGAGTCGCCGTTCTGATCCTGCGACAGAGTGATGTTGAAAGGGTTGCCGGACTGCGCCACGATAAACGGAGAGATGCGGTAGAAGTGCGGCGCCGTGTAGGAGCCCAGCAGGAACAGCCGGTTGCGCGCGTTATAACCCTCGCGGCCATAGTCCTGCTTCAGGTTCAGCGAGTTGGAAGGCGTACTGTTCACGCCGTTTACGTCGCCATCGGCGTAGCTGAGGCCGTAGAAGCCGAAGGCCGAGAGCGAGCGGCTGATGTTGGTCCGGAAGTTGAGGAACAGCTGGTTCTGGTTGTAGACACCCTCTGAGGAGTACTGGTAGACGTTGCCGTTCACGGGAGCGTAGGTCGGCAGGTAGGGGGCGTTGCTATTGATGGTGTCGTAGGCATGCGAACCATGCGAGTGGATATAGGTGACGGACAGCGTGGAGGCCTTGTTGAGCTGGTGGTCGAGGCCGATCGAGTCCTGGATATTGGCGGCTGCGTGCAGGTTGGGGTTGATCTGGTTGATGGCGGGCGCCCGGCTGCTGTTCCCGGCGCCCGTGCTGGTGCTGGTGTTTGCTTCGCAGTCCGTCTCGACGGTCGCGGCGTCGGGCTCTTCGTTGGGGATATAGCAGCTGGGGTTCTGCAGCACAACTTCCTGCTGCACGATTCCGTTGACACGCGCTGCCTGGAGGACCGGCGCGATGCCGAAACGGTCGTAGAAGTAGCCGAAGCCGGCGCGGAGCACATCCTTGGTGGGCTTGCCGTTATGCATAAAGCCGTAGGCGAGCGCGAGCCGCGGCGCCCAGTCGCTGTGGTCATGAATACGGTTCTGCGACTCCCAGCGCAGGCCGTAGGAGAGGGTCAGGTTCGGCTTCGCTTTCCAGTCGTCCTGGTAGAAAAGCGCGCCATCGATCAGGTTGACCTCGGCCTTGGGGCTGCCAGTGACAAAGACCAGTTGAGAGGGGCCGCCGCCAGCCTGCTGAATTTGCTGAAAGGATTGTCCGGTGCCCTGGCCGCGGATGGTTGTGGCGTAGCTCTGCGCGGCGGAGATCTCCTGACATCCGGCGCTGTCCGTCGTGCCCAGCTGGCAGGGATTGCTGGCGCCGCCCACGGGACAGCCAGTCGCGGTGGGGCAGGCGCGCGCGCTGAAGGTGTACAGGCCGTTGAAGGAGGAGTCGGCGGAATTGGCTTCTCGGGCGATCCTGAGCCGGCCCCCTAGCGAGATGGAGTGCGACTTCAGGGCGAGTTCTGTCAGGTTTGAGAACTCGTACCGGTAGGTGTGGTCGTTGATGAACTGTTCGGTCTGGCCGCCAAAGGTCTCGTTGCCTTGCACCTGGACTTCGGGAGCAGAGTTGGCGGGCACCTGGGTTGACCGGTCGAGCAGGGCCTGGAAGTGGCTCTCGGTAATCACCCGCGGTCCGTACACCAGCGTGTGGCTGACCTGGATCGTGCTTTCGCTTTCCGTGTTGTTGTAGGCGAGCGAACGCAGCTGGAACTGGCCGACGCCCTGGTTCTGGAGCGCATTGCGCTCGTACTGGTAGCGCACGCTGAGCGTGTTGCGCTCGCTGAGCTGGATATCGACGCGCGGGCTGATGTTGATGCGATCCTGCGGGGTGTTCAGCGCGTCGGTAAAGTTGGCGGTCGTGGGCAGGATGTAATCAGCCGAGTTGCCGTAGTTGCCGGCGGCGAAGTCTCCATTGATCTCGCCGGGCAGCCGGAACGCAGTGACGATGGAGTCATCCTCAATATTGCGCTGCTGCGCGGTGACGAAGAAAGACGCCTTCTTCCCCAGCGGTCCACTGAAGGTGCCCTCGTACTGGTAGCTGTCGTAGCCGGGGATGTTCTTCGTGAACGGGTTGCCGGTGTTGAGCTGCCGGGTGTTGCCCTGGATATAGAACTGGCCGTGGTACTTGTCGGTGCCGGGCTTGGTGAAAACCTCGACGCGGCCGAAGCCGAGCTTGTCGAACTGCGCGCCGTAAGGGTTCTGGTTGACGCGGATCTCGCGGATGGCCGATTTGGGCGGCAGCTGGCCACCGGTGAAGCCGTCGATATAGACCTGGCCCCCGGACGGGCCGGCAGCAGGCCCGGCGAGCGCGGTCAGTTCGTTCGAGAGCTCGTCTGGATCATCCGACAGCGCGTCCAGGTCCTTGCCCTTGATGGTGATGCTGTTGGCGTTACTGTCCGGGTCGACAGAGACGGTAGGCAGGTCACCGTTTACCTGCACATTCTGCTGCTGCACCATGATGATGAGCGTGGCGTTGAGCAGCTTGCTGGTTCCCGGCGCGACCGCGAAAGCGCGGGTGCTGAGCGAGCCAAAGCCAGGAGCGGTGACGAAGACGATGTACGTGCCCGCGGCAACACTGGGGACGGTGTAACTGCCGTCCTGCCCGGAGGTTGCGGTTGCCAGGGTGTGACCCTGCGCGTCAGTCACGCTGATGGAGGCGCCCGGGATGACGGCACCGGTGGGATCGCTCACGACGCCATGAAGACTGCCGGCCTGTGTGGGAGCTTGCGTCGGCGAGGCGCCGGGGGCGGCCTGCGCCTGGAGCATGGGCGAGCCGGAGAGCAGCGCGGTGACGATACCAAGGGCAGCAAGCGTTCTTTTCACAGGGCTCCAGGAGGAATGCAGGGTCGAGTCATGGGGTGCGCGATCAGGTTCGCAGCCCCTGCTTAAGCAGGCATGAAGCAGCCGTGCCGGGGTTCGGGGGAAAAGGTTCAGCGAGGCGCCCCGCCTTCGCCACCCGCTGCATCCGCGCCGCCGCCGCCCAGGTTCCAGGATGCAGAAAACAGGCCGGCGCTTGCCTCTGGCGCTCCCTGCAGCAGTGGCTCCACGCCCGCGATGATCGTGATCGCCGTCGGCTGCACGGCGCCCGGGCCGCTCGCGACGATCATGACGGCGTCGCCCTTGTTCAGGTCGGCGAGGGTGATTGACGGGGCACGCTGCAGCAGGCCGGCCAGGTCGCTGCCGCGGGAACTACCAGCCCCGGCCTGCGATCCGCCCGGGTGCTCGTGGGCTGCATCGGCCGTGCCCGTTGTGGGGCCAGACGCCGAGCCGGTGGCGCCCGGCCCGCCCGCTGCGCCAGCGCCTGCACGGTGGGCCATGCGTGCCGCCATCTCCGGCGGCAGCTTGCGCAGCTGGGTCGAGGATGCGAGCTGCAGGGTGACAGGCCGATGGGTGGCGAGGTCGGTCAGCGCGACCGTGTGCGCGGCGGCGTCGGTACTCAGGACGGTGCCGGCGATGTTTCGGAAGGAACCGACGACAATCTCGTCCGCCGCGACGGCACCGTCAGCATCTTTCGCGCCGCGTGCCCGGAGCTGGTCGCCCGGGCGGATATCCGCGAGCGTCGCTGTGTGGGCGTCTGCAAAGGCGGTGGAGTCAGGTGCGTAATGGCGAACCGCGGTCGATGCGCCGGAGTGGATGACCACAGGCGCCGCCCCTGCCTGGGGCTTCAGGGTAATGGTGCCGGCGCCCGCATCGAGCGATTGCACGATACCGGCAATCCCGCGACGCTGCCAGTCGCCTGCTTCCTGCGCATGCGCCTGGCGGATATCGCCCTGCTTCATGGCGACCAGGATGGCGGCGCTGCCATCGCTGTTCGGCCGGATCAGCACACGATCACCGACGGCCAGCTCCTCCAGCTGCATGGGTGCGGCATTCTTGAGATCCTTTTCCCCCGGCGCCAGTCGCAGCAGGCGGGATTGCGGCGTGATCGCGAGCGTTGTGTCGCCCGCACCTGCGCCCTCTGTGTGCACCGTCAGGCTGGAGCCCTGGATCGCTGTGACCGTGCCAAGGATGCGCGCCGCGGGCGCAGCCGTGGCCGCCGGAGCAGCCTGCGCCGCAGCGAGCGGGCCAGCTGTCAGAATGCAGCCAAGCATGGCCGTAGCCACCATATCGAACCGGAAAGAACCGCGCCCTGGATGCAGCTTCACAAATCTTCCTTTCGTCAGCCTGCCCGCAGGCAGGCAACACAGTGCTTGTGGGACGCAGGCACCTGACAAAAGTTTCAAGGCTGCGCCGGTGTCTCTCGTTCTCTTCTGAGCGCCGCCCTGCCCCAGGCAGCCACAGAACAGCGACCCGACGTAATCGTCGCACGGCATATGAACGAAGCCGAAAGCCACCTGCATCATGTAGCATCAGGAACGATTTAGGCCTTTCTGCCAGCACAGTCGTGTTGCGTGGAGGCTGTCCATACTAGCGGGTAGCAGCTATCCAGGATAGGGCGGTAGCAAAACCCTGGCCAGGCTGCGGCAGAAAGTAGCGCAACACCACGATGGCGATGACAAGCGTAGGCAGTACCCAGTCTCTGAGCACCTCTTCCCCCGGCGAAACGAACCGCAGTGCCATGGCGATGGTCACCACGCTGTTCTTTATGTGGGGCTTTTTGACCTCGCTCAACGACGTGCTGATCCCTCATCTCAAGTCGATCTTCGCGCTCAGCTATGTGCAGGCCTCGCTGATCCAGGTTGCCTTTTTTGGCTCCTACTTCGTCTTTGCGCTGCCCGCGGGCAAGCTGGTGGAGTGGGTCGGCTACAAGCGCACCATGGTCATCGGCCTGCTCACCATGGGCTTCGGCGCCATCCTGTTCGTGCCTGCTGCCGCCGCTCCGTCCTACAACCTCTTTTTGACGGCGCTGATCGTTCTCGCCGCCGGGATCACGGTGCTGCAGGTCGCTGCCAATCCCTATGTCACCTCGCTGGGGCCGCAGCAGACCGCATCCAGCCGCTTGAATCTGACCCAGGCCTTCAATTCGCTAGGCACGACTATTGCGCCGATCCTGGGCGGCATCTTTATCCTGGGCGGCGCCACCGGGACGGTGAAGAATATCCAGACCCTGCACGGAGCGGCTCTCGACGCGTACCGGGTCCAGCAGGCGTCCAGTGTC
This sequence comes from uncultured Acidobacteriaceae bacterium, assembly GCA_964243175.1. GTDB lineage: Bacteria > Acidobacteriota > Terriglobia > Terriglobales > Acidobacteriaceae > EB88. Next base: position 3,551 of record CAXTEW010000036.1, on the reverse strand, counting down.
AGGATGCCGTATGTCGCGATTGCCATTGCGCTGGTGGTGCTGGCAATGGCCATTGCGCTGTACCGTTTCCCGCGGCTTGAGTTCACGCGCGACTTCCGCCCGGCGGGGCAGGGCGCGAAGCCCGACAGCATCTGGAACTACCCACACCTGTATCTTGGCGCCATCGCGATCTTTATCTATGTTGGCGCCGAGGTTTCGATCGGCAGCTACCTGATCAACTACTTTGGCGATCCGCAGATAGGCGGCCTTGATCCGGTGCGAGCGGCCAAGCTGGTCGGCTTCTACTGGGGCGGTGCCATGGTTGGGCGCTTCATCGGTGCCGCACTGCTGCAGAAGGTGCAGGCCAACAAGCTGCTCGCCCTCTGTGGGCTGGGCGCGGGCGTTCTCGTGTTTGCTTCTTTTCTGGGAACAGGGTACTTCGCCATTGTGACCATACTGCTGGTGGGTCTCTTCAACTCCGTCATGTTCCCCAGCATCTTTGCCCTGGCACTTGCCGAACTCGGCCCGCTCACAGGGCGCGGTTCGGGGTTGCTGGTCCAGGCGGTGGTCGGTGGCGCTGTGATCCCCTACTTCATGGCCAAGCTGGCCGATAGCTACGGCATTCACCACTCGCTGCTGTTGCCGCTTATCTGCTACCTGTACATCGTGTACTACGGGTTAAGCGGGTACCGTGTCGGGCCGGCGCCGGTGAGGAAGATCGCCACGGCGTAGGTTGCAAACCGCTGGGAAACAAGAGCCGCCCCACGCACCCAGGGGCGGCTTTTCTTTGCGCTGCGGTAAGCACTCGCGCGACACTGGAACATGCTCGATAGTCTCGCCACGCCCGATACCGCGCTTGCCGTCACGCTGGCCGATATCCAGGCTGCGTATGAACGGATACGCCGCGATATCTACTGCACGCCCGCGCCCTACTCGGCGAGGCTTTCCGCGCTGACCGGCCAGTGCGTTTTCCTCAAGCTCGATAATCTGCAGCGGACCGGTGCGTTCAAGGAGCGCGGCGCGCTGAACAAGATCCTTACGCTACGTCCAGAGGAGAAGGCGCGCGGCGTGATAGCGGCGAGTGCCGGCAACCATGCCCAGGCAGTCGCCTTCCACGCTGCGGCGCACGGGCTGCCTGCGCGCATCGTGATGCCGGAGATGACGCCGCTGGTCAAGGTATCGGCGACCACCGGCTACGGGGCAGAGGTGATTCTGCATGGCGCCAACTATGACGAGGCGTACGCCGAAGCGCTGCGCATGAGCCTGGAGCAAGGCCTCACCCTGCTGCATCCCTTTGACGACGCAGCGATTATCGCGGGGCAGGGGAGTATCGGCCTCGAACTGCTGGACCAGGTCCCCGACCTGGAAGCCGTGGTGGTCCCGATCGGCGGCGGCGGGCTGATCAGCGGTGTCGCCTGCGCGCTGAAGGAGTCGCAGCCAGGGATCCGCGTCATTGGCGTACAGACCGAGAGGCTGCCTTCCATGCTGCGCGCGCGCGAGAATGGCGGCCCGGTCACGCTGCCGTCTGCTTCGACAATCGCCGACGGCATCGCGGTTCGCCGCGCCGGCTCGCTGACCTATCCGCTGGTGGAGCGCTATGTCGACGAGATAGTGACGGTGGATGAGGAGGAGATCGCGCAGGCGATCCTGATCCTGCTCGAAAGCGAGAAGACGCTGGCCGAGGGCGCCGGTGCCGTGGCGCTGGCGGCCCTGCTGCAGCACAAGACCACGCTGAGCCACGCTGCCAGGCCCCAGCGGACAGCCGTGCTGGTATGCGGCGGCAATATTGACGTGAGCCTGCTGGCCATGATGATCGAGCGCGGCCTCGTAAAGGATGGCCGCCGCACCCGGCTGCGGATCCACCTCACGGATCGGCCCGGCGCGCTGCACGGCATGACCCGTATCCTTGCGGACGCGCGGGCCAATATCGTCGAGACTTCCTACGATCGCGCCTACTACGGCGTCAACCTGGGCAACACGGTCATTGATGTCACGCTGGAAACGCGCGGCGCGGCCCACATCGCCGAGATGCGCGCAGCACTCTCTGCGGCCGGCTACCAGCATGAACGGATCAACTAGGGTGAGCTATCCCGCTGAGCCACTCGCGGTGCTGGATCGGGAGCAGGCCGAAGCCGCGCCAGCCGAGCTGACGCTTGATCCTGCGACCGATGCGGCATGGGACGAGCTGACCGAGGAGGCGCACCGCATCCTCGATGACACGCTGCGCCAGATGCGCACGCTGCGGGCGCAGCCGGCATGGCAGCCCATGCCGGCGACGATCCAGGCGGCGATCGATAACGCACCCGCGCCGCAGGGCGAACGCACGCTCGGCAATGTGTACGCGGAGGTGGCAAGCCGCATGCTGCCGTACACCAGTGGCAATCGGCATCCGCGGGCATGGGGCTGGGTGCGCGGGCAGGGCACGCCCGTAGCCATGCTGGCAGACATGGTCGCCTCGGCTGCCAACGCCCACGCAGGCAGTGGGAATTCAGCGCCGGTGCATGTGGAAGAAACGGTGCTGCGCTGGCTGGCAGAAGCACTCGACATGCGTGCGGTGGGTCAGGCTGATGGGCCGAGCGGTCTGCTGACCAGTGGCGCGACCATGGCGAACCTGCTAGGGCTGCAGGTCGCGCGCACCGCGAAGGCCGGCTTCGACGTACGCGAGCAGGGAGCGAGCGGCTATCCGCGCATGCTGGTGTACGGCTCAGCGGAAACACATGGCTGGGCGCGCAAGGCAGTGGAGCTGCTGGGGCTGGGCAGGCGCTCGCTGCGCCTGGTGCCGGCAGACCGAGCAGGACGGTTGCGCGTTGATGAACTACAAACGCAGGTCCAGCGCGACCGCGCAGAGGGGCATATGCCTTTCGCCGTGATTGGGAATGCGGGCACCGTGAACACCGGGGCTATCGATGACCTGTGCGCTGTCCGTCGCTTCTGCACAGAGCATGACCTCTGGATGCACGTCGATGGCGCATTCGGCGCGCTGCTGAAGCTAGCGCCGGCGTACCGTCACCTGGTAGCCGGGCTGGAGCTGGCGGACTCTGTTGCTTTCGATCTGCATAAGTGGATGTATCTACCGTTTGAAACAGGCTGCCTGCTGGTGCGCGACCGCCTGGCCCACCATGCCGCATTTCAGTCAGAGGCCGCGTACATGGAGCGTGGCCTGCGCGGCATGCTGGCGAGCGATATCGCCTTTTCTGACCGGGGCATTGAGTCTTCGCGCAGCTTCAAGGCGCTGCGCGTGTGGATGCAGCTCTCGGTCCATGGCTTTGAAAAACATGGCGCGCTGATCGAGCAGAACGTGACGCAAGCTGCCTTGCTCGAGCGGTTAGTGATGGAGCACGTGGAGCTCGAACAGATGGCGCCTCGTGCGACCAACATCGTCTGCTTCCGGTACAGGCCGTCCACTGGAGCCGGCGCTGAGCTGGACGCACTGAGCCGGCAGATCGTGCTTGCTCTGCAGGAGAGCGGCAGCTTTGTTGTCAGCGGCACAACGCTTGGGAGCGGCAGCTATGTGATACGGGTAGCAATCACAAATCACCGGTCTCGCCGCAACGATTTCGCTGCGCTGGTGC